>NZ_JAAYFP010000043.1:0-31689 GCF_012728195.1 Candidatus Sordicultor fermentans | reverse complement strand
TCAGGAGCGGAAATTCCCAAAAGTTGAAAAGCATTCTTCAGTACAATTTGTACCGCTCGACAGAGACTTAGCCGAAAAGAGGTAAGCTCTATATTGTCTTCATCGATTATCCGATAAAGGTTATAAAAAGAGTGAAAATATCCACACAAATCCTGAAGATAATTACAAATCAAATAGGGCTGACGCAAAAGAGCACTGCGTTTCACTGTTTCCGGAAAATAAGCTATTTTTTTGACAATTTCTCTCTCCTCTTCACTGGGAAATTCAGACAAAGTATAAGTCAAAGGAAACGATGTAAATCCTCTTTTTTCTGCTTCCTTAAATAAGGAAGAAATACGAGCGTGGGCATATTGAACGTAATATACCGGGTTATCCATAGACTGTTTTTTCGCTTCTTCTATATCAAATTCCAGATGAGTAGCTGGATCTCTCATTAAAAAATAATAGCGGGCCACATCTACTCCTACCTCGTCAATCAACTGCCTCAGGGGTACAAACTCACCCTGTCTTGTAGACATTCTTTCTGGTTGCCCTCCTCGCAAAAGAGTAACAAATTGCACAATAAAAATTTCCAGAAAATCTTCGGGAAGACCCAGAGCACACATCGCTGCGTGCATTCGAGGGATGTAGCCGTGATGGTCTGCCCCCCAGATGTCAATAACCAGTTGAAACCCTCTTTTCCATTTATTCCAATGATAAGCAATATCAGAAGCAAAGTAAGTAGGCAATCCATTTTCTCTCACTAATACTCTATCTTTGTCATCTCCCCAATCAGTAGTCCGGAGCCACAGAGCACCATCTTTATTATAGACATATCCTCGCTCTTTCAGAAGAGATAATATTTCTTCTGCTTCTTTTTTTTGATATAAAGAACTCTCCCGGAACCACACATCAAAATGCACCCGAAAATCAGCTAAATCACGGCAAATATTATCCAGAATCTTTTGCACTGCAAACTTCTGGAATACTTCTGAACGATCCGTAGGAGGAAGGTCTAAAACTCCACTTCCTTTTTCCCGTAATAATTCCTCCGCAATAGGGATGAGATACTCTCCCTGATAACCCTCTTCGGGAACTTCTACTTTTTCCCCTAAAAGCTGGCGAAAGCGAGCTTCCAGAGAAGCTCCTAAAAGGTCAATTTGCCTCCCCGCATCATTAACATAATATTCCTTTTCCACCTGGAAACCAGCTTTTTTTAAGATACGAGACAGACTGTCTCCAAAAGCAGCGCACTTGCCGTGACCCACATGCAGAGGACCGGTAGGATTGACACTCACGAACTCCACCTGGGTCTTCTTTCCTTTGCCTAAGTTCACTGCTCCAAAATCTTCCCCTTCTCCCTCCACTTCCTGAATAAAGGATAATAAAATTTCATCCTCTAAAAAGAAATTAATGAAGCCTCCCCCTGCTACCTCCACTCGAGCAAAATTCTGCAAATTCCGGGAGAGAGAGAGTTGTAAACTGGTAGCCAATTCCCGAGAAGGCTTCTTCACTTTCCGAGAAAGAATAAAAGCCAAATTAGTGGCAAAATCACCATGGCTCTTATCACGGGTAGGCTCAACAGTAATTTCTTTTTCATCTACCACCTCTGGAAAATCCACCGCCAGAACTTTTTTTATTTCCTCTTTCAGCATTTCAGTAATTAAGCGACTCATAGACCTCTTCCTTAAAAAAATCTTAAATTCAACTCTGGTCATTATATATTTTTTTAAACCAGGGTTCAATGGGTGTTTTATGGTTAACAGCCCGTGGCGCAAAAAAGTAAATGACAATTATAATATTTTACCCGGTTAACATATGCTTTTATCCTTGTTAATTTCAGAAACTATAAGGGCGAAGTATCCCTTTTATGATGAGAAAATTTTCCCCTCGGTGATTTTTGTATTTTATGTTTCTGTTTTGCTTTTCCAGAGAGTAACAGGGGGTGTGTTTACCCCCTGTAGTTATGTTATACTACACGTAAATTAAAGAAATTAGTTGCTTCATTTTACTAAATAAAGGGGAAAAAAGAATGGAACAATTTTTGGGCATTGATTTAGGAACTCAGGGAGTCAAAGTAATAGGCTGGGATGAAGAGGGTAATTTTTTAGGCTCCACCAGCCGTGAATACCCCATTTTAACTCCTCAAATCGGGTTTGCAGAACAGAACCCTGAAATTTGGTGGGAGAAAACCAAAGAAGCAATAAAAGAATTAGTGAACTTGATTCCTCAAGTTAATGTTAAAGCCATTGGTTTTTCTGGCCAGATGCATGGAACAGTAATAATAGATGATAACCTTAAACCCCTTTATCCTGCTATCATCTGGGCAGACCAGCGCAGTCACCAGGAAGTAAAAATCATTCGAGAAAAATTGGAAGACAAACTAGCTACTATCTGCGGAAGCGATGTAGCTACCGGTTTTATGGCACCAACCCTATTATGGCTCAAAGAAAACCAGAGAGAAATCTTCAACCGCATAAGGTGGGCAATCTTGCCTAAAGATTATTTGAAAATTAAAATGGGGCTTACCCCTTCTACTGATGTGGCTGACGCTTCTTCCACTCTTCTTTTTAACATTCGAAAAAGAAACTGGTCGGAAGAAGTTTTAGAAATTTTAGGATTAAACGATAACATTTTTCCTCCGGTTTATGAATCCACTCAGGTAATCGGTCAGATGAAAGAGGAGGTTAAAGAAGAATTAGGTTTAAAGGGAGAGGTCCTTTTAGTAGCCGGAGCAGGTGACCAGCATTGCGCTGCTCTGGGAAATGGTATAACTGAAGAAGGAGAGCTTTTAATAACCATAGGAACTGGAGGACAGGTATTTACTCCTCTCTGTGAACCTCTGGTTGATGATAAATTGCGTATTCACACTTTCTGTCATGCTATCCCCGGGTTCTGGCATCTTTTAGGTGCCACTCTTTGTGCTGGTCTTGCTCTTAGCTGGTTTAAAAAATCAGTTCTTGATTCTCCGCTTCAGGCTTTTGATTTTAAAGAATTAGACCAGGAAGCTCAAAAAGTGGAAGCTGGATCACATGGTTTACTTTTTCTCCCTTATCTCATCGGAGAAAGAACTCCTTACATGGACCCCCGAGCCCGAGGGTCCTTTCTCAACCTCCACCTCACCCACGGAAGAGCCCATTTCATTCGTGCCATCATGGAGGGAGTATGTTTAGGATTAAAAAATGTTACCGAAGTGTTTAAAGAGCTGGGAGTAGAACCGCAACGTATAGTATTTTCTGGAGGAGGAGCTAAAAGCGCCTTATGGAGAAAAATCATGGCCTCAGTTCTTGATGCTCCCCTTTTCACCACCCAGGTGAGAGAAGAAGCAGCTACTGGCGCTTGCATCCTGGCTATGATGGGAACAGAAAAATCTTCAGAAGAAGAAATTATTTCTAAAATAATCCGCTATGGAAACCCCGTTCTCCCGGAGAGAAAAGCAGCAGAAATTTATGCTGAAATATACCCTAAATTTAGAGATGCCTACCCTGCTTTAAAAAAGCTATTTCCCTAACAGGAGAAAATTATGAGAGATTGGAAGGAAGAAACACAAAAAATCATTACCTGGATGAGAAAAAAAGTAGAAGAAGCTAAAGCTCAAGGATTGGTACTGGGAATGAGTGGAGGCATTGATTCGTCAGTGGTAGCCGTTTTAGCCCAGAAAGCCCTGGGAGAAAAATCTCTGGGAATCATGATGCCTTGTTACAGCATACCCCAGGATTTAGAGGACGCCCTGAAAGTGGCTCAGATGTTCTCTATTCCCCACCGAGTCATTCCTTTAGAAAAACCTTACGATGCTTTCTTAGAAGTTTTAGGAGAAAAACAAGAAAATAGCCGTTCTTTAGCTCTGGCTAATTTAAAACCTCGCCTGCGTATGTGTACCCTTTACTATTTTGCCAACCGATTAAATTATTTAGTCTGCGGCGCTTCCAATAGGAGCGAGATAACCGTAGGCTATTTCACCAAATACGGTGATGGAGGAGTAGATATTTTACCCATTGCTCACCTTACCAAAACCGAGGTAATAGAATTAGCTCGGTTTCTCAACCTCCCTTCTTTTATCATCACGAAACCCCCTTCCGCGGGGCTATGGGAAGGACAAACTGACGAAGAAGAAATGGGAATCACTTATGAAAAAATTGATGAGTTTATCCTTCATAAAAAAGTGGAGGAACCCTATCTTTCTCAGATAAAAAGCAAAATTCGAGCAAGCGAGCACAAAAGAAAAATGCCTGCCACACCAGAAGAAATTACTATTTAGCTTTTTTCTTGCAATTAAGGAATTCCAGTAGTTTTTCTAAGCTAAAGGTATTCAGCACGTCTTCTTTTCGCAACCAGCCCCGACGAGCTTGGGCTACTCCATAACGAATATAATCCAGGGAAGAAGGGCTATGAGCATCAGTAGAAATAACCAATTTCACTCCCAGGTCTCGAGCTCGTCGAGCATCTACGTCACTCAAATCCAGACGTTCAGGCTGAGAATTAATCTCTAAAGAGGTTCTGGTTTCTCTGGCCAGATAGAAAAGTTTTTCTCGATTTACCTGATAGGCATCTCTCCTGTTGAGGATACGCCCGGTAGGGTGACTGATTACCTGAACATATTTGTTCTTCATTGCTCCTTCCAGACGACGCAAGATTTTTTCTTCCCCCTGTCCTAGACCGGAATGTAATCCTGCCACCACTACTTCTAACTTTTCCAGTTCAGAATCAGGAAAATCAAGAGAACCGTCGCTCATGATATTGACTTCTACCCCGTCTAAAAGTCGGAGTCCTTTCCCTTTTTTATTCCATCGCTCGATTTCCTTTCTTCTTTCTCGAATCTCCTCCGGGCTAAGACCGGAAGCTACAGCTAAAGATTGAGTATGATCACAGATAGCCAGATACTTGTAACCCCGGGAAAGAGCTGCTTCTGCCATTTCCTCTATGGAAGCTACTCCATCACTCCAGTTAGAGTGAGCGTGCAGGTCTCCCTGAAGGTCACCAATCTCGATAAGAACAGGTAACTTTTTCTCCTGCGCCAGTTCAATTTCTCCCTGGTCTTCCCTCATCTCTGGAGGAATCCATTCCATTCCCAGAGTTTCATAAATTTCTTCTTCCTTTTCTCCTCCCACTCGCTTATCGTTATCCAGTCGGAATATCCCATACTCATTCACTTTAAATCCCTTTTTAAGAGCAATTTCTCGCAATTTAATGTTGTGAGCTTTGGAGCCAGTAAAATATTGCAAGGCCGCTCCAAAAGATGTTTCTTCTACCACTCGCAAATCCACCTGTATCCCTTCCTGGGTAACAATACTGGATTTAGTAGTCCCCCAGGCAATTATCTCTCGCACCTGAGGTAGAGAAGTGAAAATATCCATTATAGATTCAGGAGTAGAAGAAGCCACCAGAATATCGATATCTCCGATGGTTTCTTTCATCCGGCGGATACTTCCTGCTGGGCTGATTTTAGTCACTCCGCTTTTTTCCTGAATAACCTCTATTATTTCTTCCACCAAAGGAAGAGCCTGACCCAGAAGCATTCTCCCACTTTGCCTCTTAAGCATCTCTATACCTTTCCGGATTTTTTCTTCACTTTTTACCCCCAAGCGAGGAAGATGGCGCAATTTTTGCTCAGCGATAGCTTTTTCCAAATCTTCAATGCTTTTTATCCCCAGCTGGTCGTAGAGAAGCTTAGCAATCTTAGGCCCCACTCCCGGTATAGCAGTAAGATGAACAACTTCAGGAGGGATTTCCTTGGTTAATTCTTCCAAATAAGATAGTTTACCAGTAGAAAGATATTCTTCAATTTTACTGGCGATACTCTCCCCTACCCCGGGAATCTCTTTCAATCTCCCTTCTTTCCACACCTCTTCAATAGGCTCAGGCCAGCTTTCTATGCGGCGGGCCGCTTCTTCGTAAGCCACTATTTTAAAACGATTTTCTCCTTTCATCTCCAAAAGAGTAGCAATATTTTCTAAAAGTTGTGCTACCTCCCGATTCCTCATACACCCTTTCCTCCTTTCTCTTAATATGCTATCATTAAAAAGCGATGAGGGTAAGGAATTTATCTTTTTTGGGGCTGTTTTTAATCGTAGGAACAGCTATTTTTTTCAATGTTAGTTTAAGCTCAGCTAATGAAACTGATTTATATGCGCTTTTTCGGCAAGGAGACTATGAAACTATAATTTCTCTTAAGCCTGAAGAAGGAGAAGAGCTTTTTCTCTATCTCGTATCTCTCCTCAACCTTAGTCGAGAAGAAGAAGTAGAAAAAGAAATTTCCTCCCTGTCGCCAGAAAAAGATTATTTCTGGCTAGATCACCTCTTTTATCTATCTTCTCTTCACTGTATAGAAAACGGAGACTTAGAGAAAGCCGTTATATGGAAAGAGAGATTGGCAAACTCCTTTCCCTCCTCTCCCCTTTTACCTTATATCACTTTACGTTTAGCTCAATCTTTTTTGGAAAACGACTTTTTCAGTTCTGCTCTTTTCTATTCCATTCAAGTTCTTACTTATTCAGAAAGAGAGGAAGACAGGCTATCAGCCTTGAAAATAACATTTCAATCTTTAGTTAATCTCGGCTACCTCGAAGAAGCTACCCTTTTACTCTGTCACATCTATTATGTTTTTCCTACCCTGAGTTCTCGAGAAACTCGAGAACTCATTTTGCCTGTGCTTCCCCAGATTTCTCCAGAAAAATTCTTTCCCTCTCAGCGTCTTTCTTTAGCTAATTTCCTCTTTTCTCTGGGTTTTACTGAAAAAACTAAAGATTTCTTAGACCAGATAGAAGAGTTTCTTCCCCCCTCCCAGCAGGTAGATATATTCACTCTTCGCGCCCGGATTTTCGTCAGAGAAGAGAATTGGGAAGAATTGGAACAGCTAATAAGTAAAAATTTATTAAAAAGAGGAGAAACAGAAGAGGTTCTATTCTACTGGGGAGTTTTAGAACAGAGAAAGGCCAATTATGGAAGAGCAACTCAAATTTATGAAAGGCTGTTATTTCTTTACCCCGAGAGCGGATATGCTTTTAATACTTACCAGAATTTAGCTTTTTCTCTCCGAGCCATGGGAGAAGAAGGAAGATATTTAGAAACAATGGAGAAGATTATTTCCCGTTTCCCAGAAAAGAGCGCACCCGTCTGGGAATTATTCTGGTTCTATTACAACAGAAACCAGATGTATTCAGCACAAGAAATGTTAGAAAAGCTAAAAAGTTTTTCTGAAGAAAAAAATAAAGCACTTTTCTGGTCATTTAAAATTGATTCTTCTTTAGAAGATTTAGAGGAAATAGTGGAAGGCGGGAAAATAGATTACTATTATGCCCGAGCCTGGCAAGAGCTGTCTGACAGAGGAGTTGTCCTTCCTTTCCCTTTTGATGAGGAAGTTCCTCTCCCTCAGGTAGACCCGGCAAATATTTCCTATTCTGAACATTGGACAAAGTACCAGTTTCTGAAGAAAATAGAGATGTGGGAGAATGCTGAGATAGAAATTCTATTTCTTCTCTCTAAGAACTCTCAAAAGAAAGGCTTTTATCGAGAATTGAATGAATTGTATACCCAAAAAGGAGATTATCAAAAAAGCATTCTCTATTCTCTTTATCTTCAGGAAGGAGAAAGAATTCCTCTCAATTTAGCCCGGCAAATTTACCCGGAATTTTTTCTGCCTTCTATTCAGAAACTAACTGGAGATGAGTTAGACCCTTACCTGATTCTTGCCCTTATTCGAGCGGAGAGTTTTTTCGATTCAGCAGCTATTTCCTCTGCTGGAGCTATGGGATTGGCTCAAGTTATGCCCTCTACTGCTTCATGGGTGATAGAAAAAGGATGGGCAGATGGAGGAGGAGAAGAGGATATTTCCATTCTTCTTCTAAATGCCGAAAAAAATTTAGAGATTGGAGTGAGCTATTTTTCCTATCTCTGGAATCGTTTTGGAGGAAAACTCTATCCCGCTATTTGCTCTTATAATGCCGGGCCGGGCAGAGTAGACCAATGGTTAGAAACTCTCTCCACCGACCCTGACCTTTTTGCTGAATCTATTCCCTTTTCTGAAACGCAAAATTATCTAAAGAAGGTGATGGCTAATTACTTTGCCTACTCTATCATCTACCAGGGCAAATTTAGCCCTCCTCCTTATCTTTAGCTCATCTTTAAATATTTTTTGAACTGCTCTATTTTTTCTTCTCCTTCTAAGATGCCAATTTCCAGAGAAATTTTCTTAGATTCCCCGGGTTGAAGAGTTACTAATCTCCCCTCTTCTCTTTCCCGGCGCCTACCCAGAGGAAAACAGTTGCCCGGCTCCATACCTAACACATATTCTCCTTCCCCCATCATCTTCCATTCTGTAAAATAAGGAATGGTATCTTTGCTAAACTTAACATAGGCCCCCATTTTAAGCCGGTCATTCACCAATAAAGAGGCACCATAACCATCTTCTAAAGTTTTAGGATAATGGAGGTAAACTTTTTCAAAATACCCTTTTTGGGGAGAAGAAAAAAGATGCCATTCTTCTTTTCCTTCTTCTGCCATCTCATCTCGAGGCACAGTTTTCTCCACCGGGAGGAATAACCTGGCACCGTCATCCAACAAAGGATAGCCAAAGTTGATGTGGTATAAAATCATAAAGGGGCTCTCATTCCAGCCCTCGTTAACCACCTGGTCTTCAATATGGATAGTTGTGCCTCCTAAACGGCTCCAGATTTTTCGGTAGAGAGCTATTTTATCTCCAAACACTATAGATTCTTTTATCTTTCCCTGCACCCACATTAAGTAATCATCCCCTTGCCAGGCTCCGTCTACCCACAGATTACTGGCCGGAAGATAAGAGGCTCTACCATGCAAACCAAAATCTTCTTCCTCTAAAAAAGGATGATTAGACTTGTCTCGTCCTGCAGCCCCAGCATAAGTCAGGCCACAGGTATTCATTAACCCCCCATGGAATCCCCGCAACCACCCCAAGCCTTCGGGCTCAAAAAAGGCAGGAGCTAAATTCCGAGTAGCGGAACGCCAACTAACATTCATGCCTTTAAAGCTGGTCCAGGCAATATCCATCCCCCGGTCCAGGAGAACAGTATAAGTCAAACCTCCACCAGAGTTAACCTCAGCTATTCTTACCCCTCTCTCTACACCTTCACTTAATTCAGCAAGCTTTACCCCTCCAATTTGAGAGATATCGCCTACTCTTTTTAAGATTTCTTCCCTGGTAATTTCTTTTCCCCATAAATTAGCCATAGCTATTTCCCCCTTAATTTATTTTTATTCCGAGTCGTTTCTACCATCTGAGTGAAAAAAATGGGATATTCTATCTCCGGGTCTCTTTTCCTCTGATAGTTTCTTTCTCTGTGCCTCCCGCAAAAAAGCAGGAACATCTAATTCATCCTCTATAATGATTCTACTATCTATCTCATCTATTGTTTCTTCTATCTCATCTAATTTCTCCTCCGGAAGCTCAAAACGGGTAGCAATAACCGTTACCATTGTTTCATTAGACAGACTCTCATCCACCCGATAACCCCACAAAATATCAGTTTCTGTTCCAGCTGCGTTGGTCACAGTATTAACAATTTCAGTAACCTCACTGAGAGTCATATCCTGACCACCGGTAATATTAAGGATGATAGACTTGGCACCTTTGATTGAGATTTCCAAAAGAGGACTTTGAATAGCTTCTTCTGCTGCTTGCTTGGCTTTTTCTCTTCCTCTTCCATGACCTATTCCTATTAAAACCATCCCTGCTTCGCTCAGAACAGTTCTCAGGTCAGCTAAATCTAAATTAATCTCCTGAGGAGAGGTAATAAGGTCAGTGATACCTCGCACTGCCTGATAAAGAATATGATCTGCTATTCTGAAAGCTTCTTGTAGGGGAGTATCTTTTTTGGTAATCTGGAAAAGTCGCTCATTGGGAATTATAATCAAAGCGTCAACTTCTTGTTGCAATCGACTGATACCTTCTTCTGCTTGTCTTTTTCTCTTTAGACCCTCAAAATCAAATGGTTTAGTCACCACTCCAATGGTTAGAGCTCCTGATTCCTTAGATATATTAGCGAGAACCGGAGCTGCTCCTGTACCCGTGCCTCCTCCCATGCAAGCAGCGACAAATACCAAATCAGCATTTTCCACCAGCTGGCTTAATCTTTCCTTATCTTGTCGGGCTGCTTCCTCTCCCAGGCGGGGATCCCCCCCCGTTCCCAGACCCCGGGTGAGGCTTAAACCAATTTGTAGCTTCTCTTGGGCCAGAGATTTTCTTAAAGACTGAACATCGGTATTCACTGCTATCAAGTCTACTCCATCTAAACCCAGGTCAGCCATATGATTAACCGCGTTATTGCCCCCTCCTCCAATTCCCACTACTTTTATCACTGCTAGTCTGTCTTCTGCTTTTTTCTCTATCTTTGCCTTAGTTTTCTCCAGATTCTTTTTAACTGCCTCACCAGAAGCTTTTTGCTCTTCCTTTTCAGGGATAGAGTCTTCTTCCCGTATGATACCTTTTGTGGTATCCCGGATTAATTCTCTCTTAAAATCAATTTTTTCGGAGAAGCCTCTTTCCAGGCTTTTCTTCTTCAAGCTTGATCACCTCCTTGGCTAAGTTTAAGTAACACTGAGCTCCAGAAGAAGAAGGTTCATATTCCATAACCGGTACCCCGTGGCTGGTAGCCTCAGCCAGGGAAATATTACGATGAATAACAGTTTCAAAAAGATGATCTCCAAAATATTTTTTTATCTCTTCTACCACCTCTCGATAAAGATTGGTACGGACATCGGCAATAGTAATAAGAACATAAACTTCCAGGTCATGCTTCAAGTTTTCTTTCATCAAGCCTATAGTTTCCATAAACTCTTCAATTCCCCTCATAGCAAAATAATGAGGCTGAATAGTGATAATCACCTCCCGACAGGCCTTAAGAGCATTAACAGTTAAAATTCCTAAGGAAGGGGGACAGTCAATGAGGATGTAATCAAAAGAGAGATTAGCTCTTTGAATACCGCTATTTAAAAAGTCTTCCCTGCCCAGTTTATCAATCAAGCGATATTCTGCTCCAGCTAAGTCAATATTGGCTGGAGCGAGATAGAGGTTGGGAGTGCGAGTAGGAATAATAACTTCTTTAAGCTCAAGGCGGTAAGGGCTGCGAGGGGGCTCCAGTACATTGAGAATGGTTCTGTCAAATTCATCAGGCTCAAAACCTAAACCCAGAGTAGAATGAGCTTGAGGATCCATATCAATAATGAGAACTTTCCGCGCATGATAAGCCAAAGAAGCCCCCAAATTTATACAGGTGGTGGTCTTCGCCACTCCTCCTTTTTGGTTAGCAATGGCAATTATTCGCATAGTATTCTCTCAGAAAGTTTATTCCTTTTATAATTTCCACTATGATATCATATCACAATTTAGAGCAAATATTCGGTAATAAAATATCATTAGTAACCAAAAAGTTAGATAGATAAATACTACCAGAAATAGAGGAATTTCCAATCCCCAGAACACAGAAAATAAATGAACAACCAGGGAAGAGATTACCGATAAAAACCCATTCCAGGCAAAAACCTGTCCAAAAAAGCGGGGATGAAAAGTAGAACATAGATTAGAGAGCAAGGGAAAAGGTAACCCGCAAAGATAGGCTACACCAGCTAAAGGTAAAAAAGTAACCAGCAAGCTCCCCCAGATGGGTAAATGAAGTAGCTTCTCCTCTAAAAGAAGCAAGAATCCAGAATAAGCAAAAAGAACTAAAGGATGTAACCAGGCTAACTTTTTGACTTCTCGAAAATCCAATCCCCGTCTCATGCGCCAGCTTCCTAATCCAGAAAAAACCAAAAGAACCAAAAGAAGAAGGGAAAAAGTGTAAAAAGGCAAACCCACTATCATCTCTAATTTTATAAACAGGGAAATTTCCATCATCATAAAACCCACACCGGTCAACATTCCTCCTCCTTTCAAAATTTTTACCGCAGAGGGAATGTTTCCCTTTTCACCTTTCTGGGGGAAAAGAATTAGAAAGAAAGCCAGGGCTATCACCAAAACCAAAATTAAAACTACTAACCAAAAGCCACTTCCTCCAAAAGGTAGCCATCTTTTTCCCAGATTTACCCAGGCTTCTCGTAACTGTCTCAAGCGAAAAAAATTAGAAAAATAAGGACGGTTATCCCGAGGAGGGCGAAGGTCAAAAGTAGATTCTATGTCTTCTCCCTGGAGAATACCTTCCACTACTCGATAATATCTTTTTTGAGTATTAAAAACTACCTCGGCTTCTTCTTCCTTTATATCTGGATAATATATAAAATCAAAGCATTCCTTTTTTACTTTTTCTTTCATCTTTTTCAGCTCTTTTTCCTCCCACGGCGATTTCTTAATCATCAACAAAGCACAATCTAAATTCTTTATTATCATCAGATGTTTTTCCACCCTTTCTCCTTCCTCCCAGGATTCTTTTACAAGATTCACCAGCTTAGGAAGCACCGCAGGGGGATTCTGAAGAAAAAGAGAAAACACTGCTACCCCTTCCCGAGATAGAGAAGAAAAAACGCTTTGTATCCCCTCTTTAGTAAATAAAAAATCTTCCTGGAAAGAGAAGCTACCGGGAAAAACGGCTGCCTGAGCTACGGGAACTTCCAAGAAAATTAAATCGTACTTCCTTCCTTGAGCTAAAAACTTACGGGGAAAAATAACCTGCGGTTCTGAATAAAAAAGGGGATAATCCTTTAGAAAAGAAGCAAAAAGAGGAGAAGAAATTACCCAATCCAATTTTTCCAATTCTAAAAAAGAGGCCAAATATCCCTCTAAACCCTTTCTACCTTCCACAATGAGAATTTCCCGGGGAGAAAGTACATCTACAGGCAAATAATACAAAGTGTGAGTTAAGAGGGAAAAATCGGGGTAAACAGGAAAAAGCTGGGATTGATGTTTATCGTAAACCAAAGTCCAGGAAGGGGGAGGAAGGTCAGGGAAATTAGAACTCAAGCCCAATGCCAATCGAGAATAAGGAGTATAAAATACTTCCAACAATTCTGCTGGACTATGGTAAACTTCAATAAGCTGGTTTTCCTCTACTTCCCTTATTGCCCGGGCAGGAGCATAAGGAGAAAGATAAATCTCAAGAGGAGAAAAAAAGAAAGTAATTCCAATAATCATTAATAAAAAAAGAGGGACTTTTTTCACTCTGGTTGCACTCACGAGAGAAAGAAGGGCAAGGAAAAGAAGAGCTTTTAGCTCTCCTAGAAAAAGAAGAATTAGATAGCTTATCCCTATCCCTAAGGAGGAGCCCACCAGATTGGCAGCATAAAAGCGAGGAAAGTGTGAGGGATAAAGTTCAAAAGCATACAACTGATACGAGCCATGAGCGAAGAAAGGCAGAAAAGCCAAAAAGAGAAGAGTAGCAAAATAAAACCAGTTATAACGATTGACCCAGAATTGATAAATATCTAAAGGCAAGAAGACTAACCCTGCGGCAAAGAGCAAAAGCGAGAGCGCAAGAAAATAGGGGATGTGCTCTTTGAACCACCGGGGAAGAAAAGGGTAAAGGCTTCCCGCTGCTCCATAGCCCAAAAGAGCTAAAGAAATAATTAAGGATACAAAATTATACTCAAAAATGAAACTAAATATCCTCATAGTGAGAGTTTCCACCGCTAAAGCTACCGCAGCTACTCCCAGAAGAGAAAGAGAAAATCTTGTTTCCTCCCGCACTGTAACCACCACTGTATATTTTAACTCTTAAAATGGCCACTTGATAGGTCTGCTAAAATATAACCTGTATTAATTTAGCGGGAGGAAAATGATGAAAGAAGTAGTCATAAGGTTTAAAAAACTCTCAGAGAACGCTTTTCTTCCTCGTTTTTCTTTTCCTGATGATGCCTGTTTTGACCTCTTCAGCCCTATTGATACCATAATCGTTCCTCAAGAAAGCAAAATCATAGATTTAGAAATCGCTTCTGAATTCCCTCGAGGATATGAAGTAGTGCTGCGACCTCGAAGCGGAATGGGGATTAACCATGGTATAATAGTGCATCTGGGTACCATTGATTGTGGATACCGAGGTAGCTGGATGGTCAGAATTTTTAATTTAGGTAAAGAAAATTACAGTATAAAAAGAGGAGACAGGATTATCCAGGGAGCCCTGCGAGAAATTCCTCAAGTTAAAATTATAGAAACTAATTCATTATCTCCTAGCGAAAGAGGAAAACAAGGTCTGGGCTCCACCGGTCGCTAAGTTTCAAAAGGGAGGAATAGATAGCCATATGAATATGCATATATTTGATAAACTCAAAAATGAGCCAATTATAGCTTATTTATCTATGGAAATAGCTCTTTCTTCAGATATGCCTACCTACAGCGGGGGGCTGGGAGTTCTGGCTGGAGATACAGTTCGTTCTGCAGCCGACCTCTCTCTTCCTTTTGTAGCTGTAACTCTAATAAGTCGCAAAGGCTATCTGAATCAAAAAATAAGCCCTGAGGGATGGCAAATCGAACAACCTGTAGAATGGGAAATCGAGAAAATCCTGACCCCCCTTCCTGTTCAGGTAGAAGTAGAAATCGAAAAAAGGAAAGTAAAAGTGGGAGCCTGGGTTTATCCCTGGAAAAGCGCCAGAGGAACAATAGTGCCAGTAATTTTTTTAGACACCAATATTCCTCAAAATACCCCTGAAGACCGTTCCATAACCGATTATCTCTATGGAGGAGATAGTCGTTATCGTCTGAAACAGGAAATTGTTTTAGGTATAGGAGGAAGTAGAATATTAAAAGCCTTAGATTTAGAAGTGAGAAAATACCACATCAACGAAGGTCATGCTGCTCTTGTAACCGTGGAGCTATTGCAAAGTTTTAAAAATTGCGATGTAGAAGCGGTTAAGAACTTATGTGTTTTCACCACCCACACTCCAGTAGAGGCGGGACATGATAAATTTCCTTATGATATGGTAAAAGACGTGTTAGGTGAACCTATCCCCCTTCCTCTTCTTAAACAGTTAGGAGGGGCAGACTGTCTAAATATGACTCTTTTAGCCTTAAATCTCAGCGGATATATTAATGGAGTAGCCAAAAAACATAGAGAGGTTTCTCTCAATATGTTTCCGGGCTATGACATCCATTCTATTACTAACGGAGTACACAGTTATACCTGGACCTCCCCCGGCTTCCAGACTCTTTTTGATCACTACATTCCCGGGTGGGCTCAAGAACCAGAACTTCTGACCCGAGCTGATATCATATCTAACCAGGAAATCTGGACTGTTCACCAAAAAGAAAAAGCCCGGCTTCTTCAATTAATCAAGGAAAAAAATAATATAGAAATGGATGAAGAAGCTCTTACTTTAGGTTTCGCTCGCCGTATGACTGCCTATAAAAGACCTCACTTCATCTTTACCGATGTAGAGAGACTGAAAAAAATAAACCGTGCAGGAAAATTACAAATTGTATTCGCCGGCAAAGCTCATCCTCATGATTTCGAGGGTAAAAAACTCATTCAGCAAATAATTCAATATTCTCGAGAATTAAGCCCGGAGATTAAAATAGCTTTCTTAGAAAATTACAACTTAGAAGTAGCTAAAAAAATAATAGCTGGAGTAGACATCTGGGTAAACACCCCCATGAGGCCGCTGGAGGCTTCAGGCACCAGCGGTATGAAAGCAGCCCATAACGGTGTGATCAACTTTAGCGTGCTCGACGGATGGTGGATAGAGGGATGTCTTGAGGGAATAACCGGATGGTCTATTGGGCCAGAAAGCGAAGAAGACGGAAATCCTCAGGAGATTTTCCAAAAAGAGATAAGTGACTTCTACGGCAAGTTAGAGTATGTTATTGTTCCTACTTACTATCATCACCGAGAACAATGGATTAAGCTGATGAAAAACTCTATCTCTAAAGTCGCCTCTTACTTTAATGCCCACCGGATGATGGAAAGCTACATAACCGAAGCTTATTTTCACAAACCTTTTCTTCCTCTAGCAAATGGTTCAATAGTCAAAGCAGAAAAGAACTAATTCTACTAAATATAAAATCCGGAGGCACTGATAACACTGAAGTAAAAACCAGCAATCCCTAAAAGCAAAAAAGCCTGGGGCAAAACCCCAGGCTTTTCTCTTTTTCCCTACTATAATAGCCTCTTTACTTTCCCTACTATAATAGCCTCTTTACTTTTACCGCTTGAGGTCCTTTATCACCTTGCTGTACCTCAAACTCTACTTCTTGGCCTTGCTCTAAAGTTTTAAAGCCGCTACCTTCGATAGCCGAGTAGTGAACGAAAACATCCCCACCTTCGTCAGATTCAATGAATCCATAACCTTTGGTGGCACTAAACCATTTAACTTTGCCAGTTGCCATTTAAACTTAAACCTCCCAAAATTGAATTGAAAATTAATAAGCTTGCGCAAGCTCGGAAAGCATAGTACCACCACTCCCTGGTTTTGTCAATAACCACATTTTTTATTTGTAGTTATTCTGTGATAATTTCTCGAGAGCCAAGAGGCATTCCGGCCAGCTTTCCAACTTCTGGAAAAAAAGTATTAACTTGGATTTAATTCTCTTCCAGGAAGAAACCAGGAAAGTAGACCACAATTCTACTTTTTCTTTCTCTTTGGTTGGGTATTGGATTATGAATCAAGGTAAAACTCCAGAGCAGCTCCTCGCTCTAAAACACTCTCTCCACGGCCTTCGATCGTGTAGTAAAGGTCCAACATAATGGCACTATCCATGAACTAATACTCGGGAAAAGATGTCATCGAAAAGGAGGTTTTTAAACCTAATAAATCTCCTAAAATAGCGACTCTAAAGAAAACACCTCCGATTCTGTTCATCCTTTTTATTTATTTGACAATGCTTAAATATTTTATTAATTACAAACTATCCTAAAACCCACGCCCATAGCGGATTCTACATAGCAGAAGATGGATTCCGCTTGTACCAGTTAACATCCAGCTCCTTAACTGCTTTTACCTCGTCCAGACGCCTTAGTGGAGTATGGTGGGGAGCTTCTTTCAGGATTTCCGGGTTTTCCATAGCTTCTAAAGCAATTTCCCTCATCGCTTCTCCAAACCTGTCCAGAGTTTCTTTGCTCTCTGTCTCAGTTGGCTCAACCATCAGGGCTTCTTCGACAACAAGCGGGAAATAAATTGTAGGAGGGTGAAAGCCATAATCCAGCAATCTTTTGGCTATATCTAAAGCCCTCACTCCCTTTGCTTTTTGTTTTTTGGCTGACAGCACAAACTCGTGCTTGCAAGAGCGGTCGAAGGGAAGATGGTAGTCTTTTTGCAGCTGGCGCATGAGGTAATTAGCGTTAAGGACAGCTATCTCGCTCACCTCACGCAATCCTTGCGCCCCAAGAGACCTTATGTAAGCATAGGCTTTGACCATAACCAGAAAATTACCATAAAAAGATTTTACTTTTCCGATGCTTTTTGGCCGATCATAGTCCAGATAATAACTGTTATCTTTCATACTCACAAGAGGAACAGGCAAGAAATCTTCCAGCTCCTCGGTAACCGCAATAGGGCCAGAACCCGGTCCTCCACCTCCGTGGGGAGCAGCGAAGGTTTTGTGCAGGTTATAGTGGACGATATCAAAGCCCATGTCTCCAGGACGGGATATCCCCAGATTGGCATTCATATTAGCACCATCATAATATAATAGACCCCCTGCCTGGTGGACAATGTGGGCAATTTCTACGATGTCTTCTTCAAAAAGCCCCAGTGTATTGGGGTTGGTCAACATTAAACCTGCTGTCTGGGGTCCGGTGATTTTTCGCAGATTAAAAACATCTACTCCTCCTCGGGGGTTAGATTTTACTTCTACCACTCGGTAGCCACACATAGCCGCGCTTGCTGGATTGGTCCCATGAGCAGAGTCGGGAACGATGATTTCTTGTCTTTTGTGGTTTTCACCTCTATCACGGTGGAAAGCTCTTATAATCATCAATCCTGTGAGCTCTCCGTGAGCTCCAGCTGCCGGCTGCATAGTAGCCCGATACAGACCCGCTATTTCACACAGATATTTTTCTAATTCATACATGAGCTTGAGTGCTCCCTGCACAGTTTCTTCTCCCTGGTAGGGGTGAATCCTTTGAAAGCCAGCAAATTTAGCTACATCTTCGTTAATTTTGGGATTGTACTTCATGGTACAGGACCCCAGGGGATAGAACCCCACATCCACTCCATAGTTGAGTCGTGATAGTTGGGTAAAATGCCTGACTACTTCGCTTTCGCTCAGCTCAGGAAGATCAGCGGCTTTTTTTCGCAAAAATCGGGAGGGAATGAGGTCAGTCACCTTTTCTGAAGGGACATCACAATCAGGATATTCATAACCTCGACGCCCCGGAGAGCTCATTTCAAATATCAAAGGTACTTCACTTGGGTTATTCATTGGCCATCTCCTCCAGTACTTGCGTCAGGGCATCAATATCTTCCCTGGTTCGGGCCTCAGTTACGCTAAAAAGCATGGCCGGACCAAGTTCTGGGTAATATGCTTTTAAGTCCAGCCCCCCTATTATTCCCCGCTCCCATAGTGCTTTATTTATTTTCTCCGGTGGAAGAGGAGTGCTGACTGGAAATTCGCTAAAAAATGCTCCGGGAAATAGAGGAGCGAATCCCTTAATGCTTACAATTTTTCGATAAGCATAGTGGGCTTTTTGCAGGCACAAGTTGGCCACCTCCTGTAGCCCTTCTTTTCCTATCAAGCTGAGAAAAACTGTAGCGGCAAGAGCATTGAGAGCCTGGTTGGAACATATATTGGAGGTAGCTCTTTCCCTGCGGATGTGTTGTTCTCTGGTTTGAAGAGTGAGAACAAAACCTCTCCTGCCTTGTGCATCATTTGTTGCTCCTGCGATACGTCCGGGCATCTGTCGAATAAATTTATCGCGGGCGGCAAAGAACCCCAAAAACGGACCTCCAAAAGCCACCGGACCTCCCAAACTCTGCCCTTCCCCCACTGCTATATCGGCGCCATAATTGCCCGGTGCTTCCAGAATTCCCAGAGATATAGGATTAACGCAGACAATAAACAAAGCTCCATTTTCATGGGCTAAAGAGGCTATTTCTTCTACTTCCTCTAAAAGCCCCCAGAAATTGGGTTGCTGAATTAATACACAAGCCACGTCTTCGTCTAAGTTGTTTTTTAAGCTATGGAGGTCAACCTGGCCCCTATCATAGGGGACATATTGCGCTTCAAGACCCCGGCTTTCAAGGTAAAGTTGAGTGACCTGCCGATATTCAGGATGAATAGTTCTCGCTATCAGTGCTTTGCCTCGTCCGGTAGCCCCACAAGCTAAAATAGCCGCTTCGGCTAAAGCTGTCGCCCCATCGTACATAGAAGCATTGGCTACATCCATCTCCGTTAAGTTGCAAATTAAGCTTTGATATTCATACATAGCTTGCAAAGTCCCCTGGCTGATTTCGGGCTGATAAGGGGTATAGGAGGTATAAAACTCAGCGCGGTCTAAGATGTGCTGTACTGCACTGGGAATTAGGTGGTCATATGCGCCAGCTCCTAAAAAAGAAGGATATCGATCCAGGTCGGCATTTTTTTGAGCCAGAGCTCTCAGGGAGTTTAGCACTTCTATTTCTGATTGAGGAGGTGGTAAGCTTAGCTCCCCTCGAAAACGGACTTCTTCAGGAATATCATTAAATAACTCCTCAATAGAGGATATTCCCAAGCTTTTTAGCATGGCTTCCCGATCTTTCTCTGTTGTGGGTATGTATCTCAAATCTGTTTTCACCACCTTAAATTTTAATGTAGATTACCAGGGTTATGGTTTTAGTTCGTTCTCAATTAAAGATTGATAATCAGAAACTTTCATCAAGGTGTGGAGTTCTTCTTCCCCGGCGATCTCAATGACAAATATCCACCCCTCTCCGTAGGGGTCTTGGTTGACTAACTCCGGCTGGTTTTCCAATTGTTTATTAACTTCTATTATTTTCCCCGATACCGGTGCATACACATCTGCTACCGCTTTTACAGATTCTAAAGTGGCAACAGCATCTCCGGCCTTAACTTCCTTTCCTTCCTCGGGAAGCTCTACAAAAACCACCTCGACGAGCTGGTCCTGAGCATAAGATGTGACACCTACTATGGCTCGATCGTCTTCCACTTTGACCCACTCGTGACTTTTGGTGTAAAGGAGATCTTCAGGATACACGGTTGGTCCTCCTTTCGATTATTTTTTTATTCGGGGTGGAACAAAAGGACCCGCAGTTATTTCAGCTCTAACTTTTTTTTCTCGAATCAACAGCTCAATCACTGTTCCCGGTTTTTCCAGAGCAGGTGGAACATAACCCATGCCAATGTTTTTCTTCAAGCTGGGGGAGAGAGTTCCGCTGGTAACCACCCCTACTTTTTTTTCCTGATAAAAAATGGGATAGCCCTGGCGGGGGATGCCCCGGTCTAAAGCCACAAAGCCAACCAGGCGTTTCTTGACCCCTGAGGCTTTTTGCTCAAAAAGAGCATCTCTTCCGATGAAGGAATGATTGAATTTCACCACCCATTCCAGGTTTGCTTCGAGAGGGGTGGTGCTTTCATCAATATCATTACCGTACAGAGGATATTTCATCTCCAATCTCAAGGTATCCCTGGCTCCCAGTCCTACTGGAGCTAAAGATAGCCCCGCTATCTTTGCCGCCTCACCGAGCAACTCCCAGGTTTTTGGCGCTTCGTCCCAGGGGATGTATATTTCAAAACCATCTTCTCCTGTGTATCCGGTGCGGGAAAGGATGGCTCTGAAGTTCTGGATTTTGGTTTCTAAAAAGTTATAGTATTTTAATTCTGAAACGGCGGGTTCTATATTTACCATAATTTTTTCTGAATCGGGCCCCTGTATGGCTATTAAAGCCAGGGAATCGGTCAGATTTTCTACTTTCACTGGTTCTCGAAGATGAGATTTAATCCACTCATAGTCTTTGGCGGTGTTAGCTGCATTTACTACCAGAAGAAACCCGTCTTCTAACCTGTAGACCAGTATATCATCTATAATCCCCCCACTGGGAAGACAAAGAAGAGAATACTGGATTTTGCCTGGTGATAGTTTGGTAGGGTCATTAGTGGTTAGTTTAGCAAGCTCCAGCTCACAACCTTTCCCGTAGATTTTCAACTCTCCCATGTGGGTTAAATCAAACATTCCAGCTTGAGTGCGAACCTTATGGTGCTCGCTGGAAATTGTTTCATACAAAAGGGGCATCTCCCAGCCAGCAAAGGGAATCATCTTAGCACCCATTTTTTTGTGGATATGGTTTAAGGGGGTTTTTCTCAGTTCTTCCATTTTAAATCACAGCAGAAAAAACGCTATTTTTCAACACCTCCTTCAGAGTTTTCAATGTTTTATAAAAAAAACTAAAGAGAGTCAGATTGACGCTGGTTTAGTTGCAAATAATGTGGTTCTCCCCTCTCTTCTATTCCAGGTAATATTGTTATTGTCTTTGTGGTGTCTTCTTGATTAATTTATTAGTCAAGCCAGATTACCTAATTCGTAACACGCCTTTAAAAAATTGTCAATAGCTTTTTCTGAGTATGGCTATTCTAAAATGATGTTAAACAGTCTACGGCATAAGAAAAGAGATAAAAACATAAACTAAAAAATCTGCCAGTTAAAAAAGACACCTTCTACAGCTAACCATAAAACCTTCTTGAGAAAATGTCATTCGGTCAGGAAAAACAGATTATGTCTGAAAAATTAGAAAATCTAAAAATCATCTTCTCTTTTTAGAGAAAATAGGTTAAGCTTAAAGTAAATTATGAACGGAGGAAAAAAATATGGAAATTTCTCATATTCTGGTACCCACTGATTTTTCTCCCTTTTCCGATTTAGCTCTGGAACACGCTGCTTCCTTAGCCGAAAAATTCGGGGCAAAGATAACCATTCTTCACGTTTTAACTCTAGCTGAAGTTAATGCCCTCACCTCTCAGCCCGGTAACCCCTGGGAAAACATTGTGCTTAAGATTCAGAACAATATGAGAGAAGAATTTGAAAAAAATGCCGGAAACTACTCTATAGTTGAGGAGCCAGTATTAGAAGTAGCAGTAGGAGAACCAGCAGAAGAAATAGCCAAATTTGCTGAAGAAAATGGAGTAAACCTTATAGTTATGGGAACTCATGGAAGGACTGGTTTGGCCAGTATATTTTTAGGTAGCGTCACCATCGGAGTAATAAAGAAAACCTGCCTGCCAATTATGGTAGTAAAATGTGCTGAGAGTTTGAAATAACCAAAATAGAGGGGTTTTGATATACTCAAAACCCCTCTATTTGAAACTAAAAAGATAGGACATATACCTGAGATATCAGGAAATTTGTAAAACTTAGTAAGCTCCCGCTATGGAATTATATATTCAACTGACTGAGAAAAAGGAATTAGTTTTCTCACTTATTCAGCGTAGAAAACTCAGATAAATAATCTCAACCCCCGGGAAAATAAGTCATCAAAATTTACTCCCCGGTAAATGAGGTCTTCTTCTTCGATTTGAGAGTATATCTTATCCTGGAAAGTGGGACGCTGGTGCTGATATATCACTCCCAAAGGAATTTTATCTCCCCACTCCAGGCTTTTTTCCAGAGCTTTAATTCTATCTTCCGGCTGATAACTATCATCTAAGTAATAAACTCTCTCTTTGTACCAGGCAAAAGTATTGACCCGATTAAAAGTTACACAAGGTTGCAAAACATCTATTAAAGAAAAGCCCCTCCAGGTGAGAGCTTCTTTTATAATTTCCTTCAGTTTATCTACATCTCCTGAAAATCCTCGAGCTACGAAGCTGGCATCTTGAGAAATAGCCAAACTCAAAGGATTTAAAGGAAGAGATAAATTGCCCCAGGGCTGAGCTTTAGAAACAAATCCTTCTTCTGAAGTAGGAGAAGCCTGTCCCTTGGTCAGGCCATAAACCTGGTTATTATGTACAATTACCGTAATATCAGGGTTTCGCCGCAGAGCATGGAGAAAGTGATTTCCTCCTTCTCCATACATACATCCGTCTCCTGATTCTGCTATCACGAGAAGCCGGGGGTTTACGGTTTTCACCGCTAAAGCCACAGGAATGCTTCTTCCATGCAATCCATTAAACACATTTGCCGCTATATAATGAGGCAGTTTAGCTGCTTGACCGATTCCAGAAACCAGAACTACCTCTTCCGGGGAAAATCCCAACTCCGTGAGTGCTCCCTTTAAAGCTCTTAAAATTCCAAAATTTCCACAGCCTGGACACCAGGCGATTTCTACCTGACTATCAAAGAGATTACCCATTTTTCCCCACCTCCTTGACCTTAAGCAGTAATTCTTCCACCAGGAAAGGCCTTCCGTTATAGCTATTAATTCTAAAAGGAAAGGGCAATTTAAGTTCTCTTTCTAAAAGATTAGCCAGCTGCCCTCCATAATTATTTTCTACCACTACAGGAAGAGAAACATGACTGAAAAGTTCCTCTATTTGTAGAGGAAGAGGATAAATTTCGCTGAAGTGAATTATTCCGCTATCTATCCCCTCTGCTTTAAGTCTTTCGCCTGCCTCCTCTATTACTCCCCAGGTAGAGCCCCAACCAATTAAAGTTAAATCTTTCCCTTCTCTATGATAGGGTAATCGAACTTCTTTTCTCATTGTCTCTTTCTTCCTCATCCTCTTTTTGTGCATTTCCACTCTCAAATTTAAATCTTCGGTGAGATGTCCAAACTCATCATGTTCATCGCTATCTGCTACTACCAGCGCTTTACCCAACCCCGGGATAGCCCGGGGAGAGACACCCGAGGGAGATATGAGGTAGCGCCGGTAAGGAAGAGGAAAAGAACTAAATTGGGGAGCATCCGGCCTTTCTTTCACTTCCAAATTCTCATAAGTCCATTTAGAATCAGCTAAATATTGATCGCTTAAGATAATGACTGGCACTTGATACTTTTCTGCCAGATTAAAAGCTCGAATCACGAGATTGATAGCTTCCTGGGGGTCACGAGGAGCAAAAACAAACCGAGGGAATTCATCATGGGAAGCGTGGATTACAAACTCTAAATCTCCTTGCGAGGTCCGGGTGGGTAAACCAGTGCTGGGACCGGGTCTTTGAGCATCCACCACCACCAAGGGTGTTTCTGTCATAGCCGCTAAGCCTAAACCCTCGGCCATAAGACAAACGCCACCTCCTGAGGTTGCCGTCATAGCCCGAGCTCCAGCATAGGAGGCTCCAATAGCCATATTAATGGCTGCAATTTCATCTTCTGCTTGTTCTACTACCACTCCAGACTCTTTGGCATGAGAAGAAATAAAGTTCAAAATTCCCGTAGAAGGAGTCATAGGATAGGCGCTATAAAATTGACAACCACTTAATAAAGCTCCCCAACCCAAAGCTTGATTGCCATCCAGAACCAAAAGAGAAGAATTCCCTCTCCTGGTTTCCTCTATCAGTGGAGAAGAAACATAGGGAATTACTTCGTCTCTACCCCGCCTCAGGGCTTGTTTGTTTTTCTCTACTATTTCTTCTCCTTTACGGGCAAAAATCTCTTCTAAGTAACTATCAGCGCTCTCTAAATCTAATCCCAGAATACCCAATATAGCACCCACAGCAACGATGTTAGCAAAAATCTTATTTCCCACACCCTCAGCAATCTTTTCAAAGTTTAGAGGCAGGAAATGTTGAAAATGAGCTTCTCTTTCATTTCCTACCGCACCTAAAACCCATCCTCCCTCTTTTACTCTTCTCCGATGCAATTGGTAGGTTTCTTCATTAAGACAGGCCAGAATATCCACTTCTTTCAATGCCGCCCGGAGGGGATTAGTAGAAAAGCGAACTTGAGTAAAGCTATGCCCTCCTCTTATCCGGGATTGATAATCCTCAATGGAAAAAACAAAATATCCACTCCTTTGTAAAATAGTGGATAGAGCTCCAGAAACAGTTTGCACTCCCTGCCCCGCTTCTCCTCCTACTAATAAGTTTAAGTCCAAATTTTACCCACCTCCTTTAGAAAACTAATACAACTCAGGCATACCCCCCTGCTATACACAAAGGGTATCAATGCAAGAAGGAGCGCTGCCCAAATGGTATCACGAGTAAATTTTGAAGTTGTTTCTGTTACTTAATCTCTCTGCGCCATCCTATGTTTTATTGCTAAACCAGATCAGTTTTTAAGCATTGTGATTGCACTCGATATATTACCACATCACCGGGGAAATTCGAGATAACTGATAAGAGAGAAATCGAGTAAAGAGCGACTCACTTCTATCCTACCGGATAGTCACTCAGGAATTAGTCTGGGTTAGAAGATATAAATTAAAAACTTAACAATTTCTGTCTAATTTCTATTGAAGCATTACAATCTTTATGCCTTCTTGATCAAAAGCTTTTTTTATAAGATAAAGTATATCTCTTTCTACATCCCAATGTTCATTGGGAGCTACTTTGAGCACTAATCTCAAAACCACTCTGGAAGAATCTAAACGCACTATCCGATGAATAGTAGCTGGCTCTAAAATCCTCCGGGGATGTTCTCTATGATATTTTTCTGCTACCTCTTCTAAAACACTTATAGCCTGGTCTATATCTGCTTCATATGCTATCCCCACCTCTACAATAGCCCGGCTAAAGCCTCGATTGTAATTGGCAATGCGGGAAATCTCTCCATTGGGAACAACAATAAGAGCTCCAGAAAAAGGACGAATACGGGTCACTCGCATCCCTATATCTTCTACTGTGCCGGTAATATCACCGATTTGCACTGTATCTCCTACTGAAATACTATCTTCCAGAAGCAAGAAAAATCCGGTCAAGACATCTTTGACCAGAGTTTGAGCACCAAAACCTACTGCAATACCTACGATTCCCGCTCCGGCTATAATGGCTGTAGCATCAACTCCTAACTGACGAAGAATTAAAATAGCAGCGAAAAAAATAACTACGTATTTTAATATACTCCGCAAAAGAGGTACCAGGGTGTTAACTCGACGAGCTAATTCTCGCCGATCGGTATATTTTTTTCCTCCCCAGGACAGAATTTTCCTTATTAGCCTCTCACTTATCGATAAAATAAAGTAAGAAACACCCACAATAATAGCAATGTTTAAAGCTCTTATGAGTACAGTTTCTAAAATACTGACACTGGTTTCCGGCATCAATCTCTCCTCAAAGCCAGAGTAATACCCTGTCTTTCAAAAATCTCCTGGTGATATTCCTGGATGGATTTAACAGTTATAGAGCCAGACTTGAGACGCTCTATAGCATAAACCGTGGCTTCTGCTCCTGAGAGGGTGGTAACAAAAGGAATGCTGCGAATAATCGCCTCTTTACGAATTATGCTACTTTCTAATTGAGCACGCCCTCCAGAAGGAGTATTAATAATCAGATCTATTTGCCGGTTCTTAATCACATCCACCACGTTAGGGCGTCCTTCCCCTACCTTTTCTACTATTTCTACTGGAATACCATTATTACTCAAAACTTTAGCTGTTCCACGGGTAGCTACAATTTTAAAACCTAAATCACGAAGCTTTTTAGCTATAAAAATTATCCCTCTTTTATCCCGGTTTTTAACACTAATGAATACCGTACCTTCTGAGGGCAGATAAAATTGAGCAGCAATTTGAGACTTGGCAAAGGCCATCCCAAAATCGCTATCAATTCCCATTACTTCTCCCGTGGAGCGCATCTCCGGGCCTAATACCGGGTCTACCCCGGAAAAACGCCGGAAAGGGAAAACTGCTTCTTTAACCGCAAAATAATCTATTTTTACTTCTTCAGTTAAGCCTATTTCTCGCAGCTTTCTTCCTGCCATCACTTGAGAAGCCAGGCGAGCGTAAGGAACGCCGGTAGCTTTACTTACAAAGGGAATGGTGCGAGAAGCACGGGGGTTCACTTCTAAGACGAAAACCTCGTCGTCTCTAGCTGCATATTGGACGTTCATAAGGCCTACCACTTTAAGTTCTCGAGCTAAAGTATAGGTAATCTGCTTCACTTTTTCAATGATTTCATCGCTCAGAGAAAAGGGAGGTATAACACAAGCACTATCTCCTGAGTGGATACCCGCTTCTTCAATATGTTCCATTATACCGGCAATAATGGTGGCCTCCCCATCACTGATGGCATCAACATCTAGCTCTATTGCATCTTCTAAAAACTTATCAATTAAAATGGGATGTCCGGCAGAAACTTCTACTGCTTGCGAGATGAACTCTTTTAGCTCCTCTTCGCTATAAATTATTCTCATCGCTCTCCCTCCCAGAACATAGGAAGGACGCACCATAACCGGGTAGCCAATCTGAGCAGCGACCAAATGAGCTTCTTCGAAAGAGGTAGCTATTCCACTGCGGGGCTGTTTTAGTCCAATTTTATCAACTAATTCCTTAAACCGATCTCGGTCTTCAGCCATATCGATACTTTCTGGAGAAGTCCCTAAAATTTTTACTCCTGCTCTCTCTAAACCTTTAGCTAAATTGAGAGGAGTTTGTCCTCCCAGCTGGAGTATCACTCCGTGAGGGTTTTCTTTCTCTACCACGTTAAGAACATCTTCTAAGTACACTGGTTCAAAAAACAACTTGTCTGAGGTATCATAATCGGTACTCACTGTTTCCGGGTTGCTATTCACCATGATAGTTTCATAACCCAGGTCCCTTAAGCCCCAGGTCGCATGGACACAACAATAATCAAATTCAATTCCCTGCCCTATCCGATTGGGTCCTGCCCCTAAAATGATTGCCTTTTCTCTCTTTGAGGGGTTAGCTTCACATTCTTCCTCATAAGTAGAATAGTAATAAGGAGTTTCGGCAGGGAATTCACCGGCACAGGTATCTACTTGTTTGTAAACCGCCTCTATTCCCTTTTCTTCTCGCCACCTTCTCACTTCTTCTTCTTCGGTATTCCAGAATTCAGCCAGCTGGTGATCAGAAAAACCAAATTCTTTGGCTCTTTTCCCTGATTCCGGGTTCAAATTTTTCCAGTCTTTTATATGCTTGAGCTCCTCTTCCATCTCTACTATTTCTACTATCTCATGAATAAACCAGGGATCGATTTTAGTTAAGTTATAAATTTCTTCTATGTTTAAACCCTCTTTAATAGCCATTTTTATATAAAATACTCTTTCAGCATTGGGTTTAGCCAACCTTTCCCGTAATATTTCTTGTCGCTTCCCCGGAGAAAAATCCTCCCAGTTTTTGATATCCTCCAGACCATACTTACCGATCTCCAGGGAACGAAGTCCTTTTTGAAGAGCTTCTTTAAAATTACGCCCAATAGCCATAGTCTCTCCCACACTCTTCATGGAAATTCCTAACCAGGGTTCAGTTTCAGGAAATTTTTCGAAGGTAAAACGAGGGATTTTCACCACACAATAGTCCAGAGCTGGTTCAAAAGAAGCTGGAGTTTTGCGAGTAATATCATTGGGAATTTCATCTAAAGTATAACCTATAGCTAATTTGGCGGCAATTTTAGCAATAGGAAAGCCCGTAGCCTTGGAAGCAAGAGCCGAAGAACGAGAAACCCGGGGGTTAATTTCAATAATTACAATCCGACCATTTTGAGGATTAACGGCAAATTGAATATTACAGCCTCCTGTATCAACTCCAATTTCTCTTATAGCTTTGATGGCTAAATCTCGCATCAACTCATATTCCTGGTCAGTTAAGGTTTGAGCAGGAGCCACGGTTATGCTATCACCAGTGTGTATTCCCATAGGGTCGAAATTTTCAATAGAACAAATGACCACCACATTATCTTTAGCATCTCTCATAACCTCCAGCTCAAACTCTTTCCAGCCTGCTACTGATTCTTCAATCAATATTTCTCGAATCAAGCTACTATCCAATGCCTGTTGAGCTAAATCTTCAAACTCCTCAATATTGTAGGCAATAGCTCCTCCTGTCCCTCCCAGAGTGAAGCTGGGTCTTATAACGAGAGGAAAACCTATCTCTTTAGCTATTCGGATTGCTTCCTCTAAACTATAAGCTTGTCCGCTTCGAGGGACTTCTATTCCCACTTTAGTCATGGATTCTTTAAAAAGTCGGCGGTCCTCTGCTTTTTTAATAGCTTGAATAGAGGCACCCAAGACTTCTACTCCCCACTTATTTAGCACTCCTCGCTCTTCGAGCTGTACAGTTAAATTTAAGGCAGTTTGTCCTCCCAAAGTGGGAAGCAAAGCATCGGGTTGCTCTCGCTCTATAATCTTTTCTAAAATTTCAGGAACTAAAGGCTCGATATAGGTACGATCAGCCATCTCCGGATCAGTCATAATGGTGGCCGGGTTACTGTTTACCAAAACCACTTTGTAACCTTCACTCTTTAGCGCTTTGCACCCCTGAACTCCTGAATAATCAAATTCACAAGCCTGCCCGATTACTATAGGACCGGAACCAATAATCAAAATTTTCTGGATATCTTCCCTTTTAGCCAAGATTATCCTCCACCATCTTTATAAACTCATCAAAAAGATAAACAGTATCATGAGGGCCGGGATGAGCCTCAGGATGAAACTGCACCGAGAAAAAGGGTAAACGCTTATGTCTCATTCCCTCCAGAGTAAAATCGTTGAGATTAATGTGGGTAACTTCTACCTCGGGAGGTAAAGTATCGGAGTCAGCAACAAAACCGTGATTTTGAGTAGTTATGGCCACCCAGCCAGAGCGTAAATCTTTAACCGGATGATTAGTTCCGTGATGACCAAATTTCAACCTGGAAGTTTTTCCTCCCACGGCTTGTGCCATTATCTGGTGGCCAATACATATTCCCATAATAGGAAACCTCTCCATTATCTTTTGCACCAGATCTACCAGATAAGAAAGGGAAGCAGGATCTCCTGGCCCATTAGAAATAACCACTCCGTGAGGTTTTTCCTTTATAATTTCTTCTACCGGGGAAGTAGCGGGATAAACTACTACTCGACAATTTCTCTTGGCCAGTTCTTTTAATATGCTAAATTTTACCCCGCAATCCACAACCAAAATGTTAAATTTTCCCTCTTCCTGCCACACATAAGGAGCAGGAGTCGTAACTTCCCTGACCAAATCCCGACCAATCATGGGGGGAATTTGCCGCGCTTTTTTTATCAAAGAGGCCGGGTCTGAGTCTCGGGTGGAGATTACTCCCCGCAAAGCCCCCTTCTCCCGGATGTGCCTGGTAAGGGCTCGAGTATCTATTCTTTCTAATCCCAGCAAGTTATGGCGTCTAAAATATTCTTCTAGGGTTTCCTCTCCTCTCCAACTACTATAAATGGTACTTTTTTCTCTAACAATTAAAGCTTCTACTTGAGGACGAGAAGATTCTGAATCTTGAGAGTTGATGCCGCAATTACCGACGAGAGGATAGGTTATGGTTACGATTTGACCTCGAAAAGAAGGATCGGTGAGGACTTCCTGGTAGCCGGTCATGCCGGTATCAAAGATTACTTCCCCCCCTGCTTCTCCTTCCGTACCAAAAGCATAACCCTGGAAAATTCTTCCATCTTCCAAAGCTAATAACGCTTTCATTCCAACACCCTCGGTTAAATATAACATAACTGTCAAGAGGTAGAACTTCAGATTTTAAAACCGGGAAAAGGATGAAATTCTCCTTTTATGGTATCCTACAAAACCTATTATTACCAATAAGAGGGATACTCTCTTCTTTCATCACTGCATGACCGCAAGGGAATATCTTACTATATAGCCCTTTTGAGAAATAAGCCTCTCAACGACGACAGAAACATTGTAATGATTTTTGCAGTTAACTCTCTCCGGGGGCGACATAGCGATTTGCTAACCAATTTTACAAAATGTAGAAATGCAAAATTTCTTAACTTAAGAGTTCAAAATCTATTCAGCTTCCTCGCTTTTTCAAAAAACCATTAGTTTAGTTACACTTATATCTTTCCTTTTCCGGAATCTGGGAGAGCTAATCTATAAATGTTCATTGACAGATAAGGGTATAAAATTATAGAATAGTAGTGGATTAGATTAAACCCTTTGGTTGCGCGCCTGTAGCTCAATAGGATAGAGCGGCGGACTTCGGATCCGTAGGTTGGGGGTTCAACTCCCTCCAGGCGCGCCAAGGCTTCACAGAACCATTTTCGCCTTCTCTACCCTCTCTAAAAACCCCTGAGTCCGACGACTATAAATCTACTCCCAGGAAGAGGCGATTTCTGTGGGGCAGGTAGTAAAACTTCCGCAACCTGAGGGCTGGGAAAGTTTCTTAGAGCTGTTCCTCTTTGAAAGGAAAGCAGAAGGTAAAGCTCTCCGCACTATCTACGCTTATAAGACTCACATTACCAGCTTTTTTAAACGCTTTCCTCAAGCTCTGCGCTCAGAAAAAGATTTAAGAGCTTCCGTTCTCAAGTATTTCTCCGATGATATTAAACCTGCTACTTTTAACCTTCGCCGAGTATATTTAAAAACTTTCTTTGATTTTTTAGTAAAAGAAAACGTTATTGAGAAAAATCCGGTAGACTTTAAAAAGAGGAAAGATGAAGGAAGAGCTCGAGCGATACCGATTGAAATATTAAAGGAGCTATTGAGCGCTCCAGATAAAAAGAGTTATGCTGGTTTTCGTGATTACTGTCTTATCCTTTTTATGCTTGATACTGGCATCCGCCCCGGAGAAGCATTAAAGCTAAAGAAAGAAGACTTTAACTTTGCTTCTTTTGAGATAACTATTCCTGACAATGTCGCTAAAACAAGAAAGAAAAGAACCCTCCCCCTCTCTCCCGTAGTTGCTAAAGAAATTAAAAAGCTCCTCTTTCTGCAACCTTTGGAGTGGAGAGATACAACTGTTTTTTGTGGTTTTGAAGGAAAAGAGCTTTCTGTGCAGCATTCTTAAAATTATTTATTCTATAGCTTCTCTATTCAGT
>NZ_JAAYFP010000042.1:0-2539 GCF_012728195.1 Candidatus Sordicultor fermentans | reverse complement strand
TTGAAAAAGTCACTTTGTCACTCGAGGAGGGGGAGAATCGCTTTTTCTTAACCGGAGACAATCTTCTTCGCGAAAGACTCTATTTTCATCCTCTCGATCCTTTAACTTCTTTGAAAACCATTGCTACTACTTCTGCAAATGGATATCAGGTTGAAATTGAGGCTCAAGAAGCCGGTTCCTATTCTTTTCTCCTTTCCTTTTTTATGAGTGGATTTAATTGGAAAGGACGGTATATGGCAATATGGGATGAGAGGGACTCTCTTTTTTACCTTTATCCCTCAGTATTTCTATCCAATCACAAAAGCATGACCTGGGAGAATGTGCATATAAGCTGGCTGCTCGGAGAGCCGGTATTTTTATTTGAGGAAACGGCAAGGGGGATTGCAGATGAAATGAAGCTGGCTGTGGAAGAAGCCCGGCCTCGAGTGATGAAAAGCGAAAAACCAGTAGCAATGGAAAGAGTGTCAGAATACCAGGTTTTTCACTTGCCCTATATGGTTGACTTTCCCGGTAATAGTCTCTTACAAGTTTTCCCCGAGATGCAAAAACTTCCCGTGAAGGAAGTCATTAGAATTGAAGAAGGGAACGAGGTCAGAGTTTTAAAAATGAAAAATCAAGGCGAGCCTCTCCCGGGGGGATGGATAACTATATTCAGAGAAAATCAATCGGTAATAGGGAGCTTCGAATTTCCGGGGGCAAGAACTCAGGAAGAGCTGGAAATACCAGTGGGAACGGTTAAGGATTTTCGGACTGAACGTGTGGAAGTGAGCTATAAACGCTTGAAGGCTGATTGGAATAAAGATAAAGATGTGGTGGGTTTCTGGTCTCAAAAGGTGATTCGTTTCAATCTTTTAAACCACGGTGAATCAAGTAAAGCTGTGGAAATAATAGAACTCCTGCCTCAGGGAGCCGAATTAACCGGAGACGAGAACTGGAAATGGGAGGACGGGAAAGCTTATCTGGAATTGACTGTTGAACCTGATAGCGAAGAGGAAATCGTTTTGCAATATGAATTTCGGGAGGATTGGCCATGAAAAAAGTATTGTTGGTATTGATTATAATCCTTTTTATCTCCGGTAGTGCTCTGGCTCAGGATTTAATAGTGGAAAAAAATCCGGAAGAAATTTTTATTTTTGCAGGAGATTCTTCGTTTTATCAAAAGGAAACCTGGGTGGTTGAGCTTCAACCCGGGGAAAATATTTATTCCTGGGAAAAACCGTTTTCGGTGCAAGAGGAGGAAGTGTTTATTCAAGTTGAGGGTGGTGAATTAGTGAGTTTGATTAGTGATTCTTCTAACGAGAGCACCAAGATAATAATAGTGGCAGAAGAACAAACAAAAGGGAAAATTTATTTAATCTTTCCTCTTTTGTACCTTGACCTGAACTATTTGTATCAATATTTTTGGGAGCCGGATAAAAATGTTCCAGCTGGAACGTTATTGGTGGATATAACGAATGAAGGTCAGGAGCCGATTCCTGAAAGCCATTTTATTATTTCCGGGAAAGAATTTATTTTTGGTTTAAAGCCTTATGAAACTAAACGACTCGTTGTTGATGAATTCCAGGCTGTTCGGGCAGAGAAAATATCGCGTTATAATCCTCTCTCTTATGGGGATACCGATGTTCATTTTTTCTGGGATCTCTTTGTTTCTGGGGATATCCTTTTCCCCGCTAAAATAGAATGCTTCGAAGGGTCTACGTCAGGAGTTGTATTTTTGGGCGAAAGCTATACCCTGGGAGAATCGTCTGAGCTGGAAATAAAAGTGGGGAAAAGCAATGATATCACTATTGAAGAAAAAATAGAAAAGCAAGATAAATTAAATCAAGTTTATAACAGAGAGGGGAAAGAAGTGCTTTATGATACCCAGGAGAAAAAAGTATACAAAGTAGCCAACCGTTCCCCGGAAAGAAAGAAAATAGAAGTTTTTGTTCCTCTTCAGGAGAGTTATGAGTTAATTAGCCATTCGGTTCCTTTAAGTCGGGTTGAAAGTAACCAGATATCATTTGTTCTCGAGATTGAGCCCCAGGAGGAGGTGGAGGTTGTTTTAGAAGTGGCTGGTAAAAATTTAACCTCGGGTTTTGCTTTTAGAAGCTGGCAATATTAAACAAATAATCCGCTTTCCGTGGCTGGTTCTGGTAAGATTAATGATACCCATATGAGAGAGGACGAAGAGAGGCTCTAAAGGCATGCTGCATTGTGGGTTGTTGTCTTGCATGGTATAATGAGCAGAGTTCAATATCATCGAGGCTCAATTTTATCAAAATCAAGTTAATCCTTAAAAAGAAGGTGAAATTTGTGAGGTTCCTAAAATTAGTTTTAATCCTGAGCCTTTGCCTGGTTTTGTTAACCACCCTTGCTGGATGTTCGCCTGCAGGTGCAGACTTAGAAGGCACCCCTGAGGAGGATTCTACTACTACACCTACTACACCTACTACACCACCTTCTATTGATACTACCGCATGTCTTAAAGAATGCCTGGACTTTTGTGCCGAATGGTGTCAGAGCTGCACTGTTTGCAACTGCGAAGAGGGGCCAGTAA
>NZ_JAAYFP010000041.1:0-27099 GCF_012728195.1 Candidatus Sordicultor fermentans | reverse complement strand
TTCCTTAGCATATCAATGCTTTTAAATTACAGCCATCAAGGCCGGAAAATATTATTAAAACACCTTTCTGTAAAGCCTGATAAGGGGGCTACAAAGGGGGTTTACCCTTTTATAATCTACCGAAGGCTATAGCCACCGGACCTCTTTTTGCATAACTTGAGCGAAACGTCCTTCTAATTTCTCAAATTCCTCCTCAGTGTAAACCAAAAGGTCAACGGGGACCGGCAGGCTCATAGTATTAAAGTATCGCGACCGCTCCCAGAAGGGATAAGGAGATCTTCGTAAAACCACCACCACATCCAGGTCGCTCCCCGCTCCCCATAAAGGAGTATTATAGGAACCAAAAACACCGATACGCAGGATGTCAGGGTTTTTTCTTTTCTCTTTTTCTACCCAGGAAAGAAGCGCTTCCTCAACTTCTTCTCTCCTCGGCCATTTGAGCACGGACGAATTCAAGGATCTCACGGGCATAACCCACTGCCTCCTTAGCTTGTAGGAAACCAAAATGTTCAAACGGAGCACCTTCAGGAAAGCTGTTGGGGTAGCGAGGGGGGATGTAGTGTCCGTCAAGAACTTTCCCCTTCTCTACCAAATGCTCAGGAACGGGAATAGGAAGCTCCAAAAGAAGCCTTGCCACCACGTGCCCCCATGCTTCTTGCCCCATAAAGAGGTGTAGAGCTTTTACCGCTTTTTCCGTCCGCTACCTGGTGCGAAGCAAAGCATACCCATTCATAATATCCCAGCTCTTCTGAAGAGAGAGCTTGTTGTAAGTCTCTTTCTGCTTGCCTCAACCAGTCAAAAGCTCTCCCCACCTTGAGCGCCAACCTCCTTTTTGACATTATAGCATAGTCAAAGCTCAACCTTCCTGCTTTTTAGCGCTCCTTCCCTCTCTCGCTCATGATTCATCAATCAAAAAGAGGAAAGGTGCTAAAGAGCGTGGAAGGCGAGAGGCAAAGCTTCCGGCTTTCAGGAGGTCAAACACAATAAAGGGGAAAAATCCTATCTGTAAAGTGGTGTAAAAATCCAGCGGCCTACCCAGAAGGAAGGTCATGCTCCACCACAGATAAAAAAACCTGGCAAAAATCCAAAAGTGGGATTAAGAAGATAAGTTAACCCTCCAAAGGAGGGAGAAGCAAAAACTGGAAAGCCTACGAGTCCCAGGAAAACATCCCCCAGAAAAGAAAGCTTCCCGGAGAGAGAATAAAGCCACTCACAATAGCTAAAAAAAAGGAAGGAAGCTAAAAGGGACTATCCCTGAAGAAAAGCGGAACAAAAGGGCAAAAACCACACACAAAGAATAGCGAGAGCGCATCTTACGAGAAACCGAGAAGAGGCTTTCATCTCTCACCTTCATGAAGCGTGGCTTCTCCCCAGGAAACGAGGGTTTCTCCCTCGAAATTAGCGAGCACAAGAGAACCGTCCTCTTTAACGCCCCGCGCCACTCCTCTAACAGTCTTTTCTCCCCAGCGCACCACCACTTCTTTTCCCAGAAGAGAAGAGCGTTTCTCATAGTCTTCTATCCAGGGAGAAAAATCCCCTCCCCTCTCCTTCCAGGCAAAATAGACAGGGAAGAAAAAGGAAAGAAAAGACCTCAAAATCTCTCCTCTCTGCCACATACAAGAAGAGGCCAGAAAAAGAGAAGTGGCGCTCTCCCGCAAAGAAGGAGGGAAATCTTCTCTCGTCTCATTCACGTTTATCCCCACCCCCACGACCACACAAAGGAGCTCGTCCCCGGAAAAGGAGCTCTCTACCAGAATCCCTCCCACTTTCTTATCTCCTAAAAGGATGTCATTGGGCCAGCGAAGAAGTACGTGAAAGCCCTTCTCCTCCAGAGCCCAGGCACAAGAAAGGGCGCAAAGGAGAGCTAAAGAGGTGCTCCGGGGAGGACGAAGGAGAAGAGAAAAAGTGAGGCTTTTCCCCGGAACAGAAAACCAGTCTCTTCCTTTTCTGCCCCTGCCTTTTGTTTGCTCTTCTGCTATAACGAGCGTCCCCTCAGGATAGCCTTCCCGGGCAAGGAGCTTCGCCTCGTCGTTTGTAGAACCAACAGTCTCATAGATTAGAACTTTTTCAAGCCCGGGAACTTCCATTTTTTTCCACCGCCGGGACATTCTGGTTGTTGTTTCCCTCTCCTAAAAGCTGGAAGAACGAAGCTCCTCCTACCAGCATAGGAAAATAATAGGTGATGATTCTCCATAAGAGAATAAACATCCCCAGGCGCCGAGCACCAGCAAACCGCAAAAAAACCGAAGCCAGGGTAATTTCCACGCCCCCGCTAGCTCCGGGAGAGGGAATAAAGGAGAAAATGTAATAAAGAGGAATCTGGGCTCCCACCACTTCTAAATAAGAAGGGTGTACCCCCAAAGAAAGGAGGACAAAATAGGCAACAGAAAAAGTAAATAAATAATTGAACATATAACAAACGATGTTCCAGATTAAATACTGGGGTTTTCTTAAAAAGAGAATGCTAAATCCCCGCTGGAAATCGGTGAAGAATTCCTCAACCCACTTTCTGACCGCTTCTTCAGAAAATTTTGTTCGCTTGAAAGTTCTTTTTACCCAGGAAATTCCCCAATCGGTCAGGCGATAAAGGAGAGAGGGACGGTGTAAAAAGAAAAAAAGGAGAAATAAAACCACACTATACAAGATAGCAAAAGAATAGAGAAGGTGAAGCAGCACCCCCTCCAGGCGAACTCCGATGTTAAAAACGAAGATAAAGACGAAAAGCAAAGCCAATAAACCCACCTGAGAGAGAATGCCACAAACCGTTACCAGGCTCCCCGCCTCACCCCAGGTTAACCCTCGACGAGCTAAAACATAAGCCTGAGCCGGACTACCCCCGGTAGAAAAAGGAGTGATAGAGGACAAAAAATAATTGGAAAGTATGGCCTGAAGAGCATGGGAAAAGCGGATTTTTTTCCCCCAGGCCCGAACAGTGAGAAAAAGACGAAAGCTGTCGATGAGCCAGGCGCATACAACCAACACCAGGCCTATCCCTAAGGGGAGAAGCCGAAAAGAAGAAAGGTCGAGAGTAACCCCTCGGAAGGACGAAAAAGAAAAAATGAAAGCAATGGTCGCCCCGCTTATAAACACCGGAATCAATACCTGCTTTTTCAGCCGATGAGGGTCATAGCGGGGAGGGGAAACAGGGGAAGAACCAGTTTTAACCATATTGCTCATCACCATATCCTGCCCACCAAAATGGAAATTACCGTAAAAAATCCCAGAGCCAGAAAAGAACCCAGGCGCACAATCGACAGCGCTTCTCCAATCCGCTCGGGAGTGAGGTCTAAAACAAAATCCCCCAGAAAAGCAGTCTCTTCTCTTTTTCCCCCGTAGTAATTTACCCCTCCTAACCTCACCCCCAGAGCACCAGCCATAGCACTCTCTGGCCACCCCGCGTTGGGGCTTTCGTGTTTGCGAGCATCTCGAAAAGCTACAGACAAGGCACTTCTTCCCCAGCGACCCAAAACAGAGGCAGCGCAAGCAATAAAAAGAATGCTCAAGCGGGCGGGAAGGAAGTTTAAGATGTCGTCAAATCGAGCGGAGGCAAATCCAAAGAAAAAATAGCGAAAATCCCTGTAGCCCAGCATGGAATCCAGAGTATTGGTTGTTTTGTAAATCAAACCCCCTAAGGCACCAAATAGAGAAATATAAAAGAGAGGGGCCATCACTCCATCGTTAAAGCTTTCTGCTAAAGACTCCACGCACCCCCTTACTACTTCCCACTCTGAAAGATACTCGGTGTCTCTTCCCACCAGATGCTTTAAGCTTTTCCGCGCCCGGGGCAGATCCCCCTCATCCAGAGCCTTCTTCACTTCCTCTCCCCGACGCAATAAGGTGCGCAAAGATAAAAAATTAAAGATGAGGTAAACCTCCGCCACCGAAAAGAGAAACAAAGAATAAGAACGGAGAAAACGACGGAGAAAAAAGTAGCTTACTCCCAGCCCCCCTACCATCGCCACCACTACCACAAAACCCAGAACAAATTCTCGCCGGAAGTGGCGTTCCTGGGGAAAAAGAGCTTTTTCTAAGCCTTCAATTAATTTACCAATTCCCACCACCACGTGCCATCTTCCTCCTGGGTCTCCCAGAAAAAAATCTAAAAGGAATCCTGTCAGCAAATTCAAAGCGCCCACCATTAGGGCTCCACCTCAAAATATCTATGATTAACCACAGAAATCATTGTAACTTCCTCCCTAAAAAGAAAGCGCTTTCTTCACACTGCCGCCGCCCCGGCGTAGTTTGTTTTAATTTTTCTTATCTTTTGTACCTTTTCTACTTGCCGCAAGCTGTTTTGTACCCCCTCGCAATAGCGGCTACCTCGCACAATAGAAAAGGGAGAGGCTGCCATCAAAGCGCTCGCCTACGGCTCTATCTCGGTGTTTAATATGTTCACCACCTGACAAAAAGAATGGTTTCCTCTCGTTTTAACGAGGACTCCAGGGTCAAAAAGAAAGCAATAAGTGGCCGCAAAGTCCACTTCCAAAAGATAAGCAAATATAGAGCGAATCACCCCCCCGTGGGTAACCACAAGCACTCTTTCTTCTGGTCTACTGAGGAGTTCTTCCCAAAAAGGAACCACTCGCTCCAGAATAGTTGAAAAACTTTCCCCTCCGGGAGGAACAAAGAGAGAAGGAGCCTCTCTCCATTTTTTAACTTCCTCGGGGGATTCTTTTTCCAAATCTTCCCAGCTTTTTCCCTCCCAGCTTCCAAAAGAGCGCTCCTTGATTTCTTCTCTTACTTCCCAGTTCTCAGAAGGAGCGACCAACCGGGCGGTCTCCTGAGTACGACAGAGGGGGCTTACAAAAACTCGCTCAAACTCCACTCCTTTTAGAATTTCTCTCACTTTATTAATTCTTCTTTCGCCCTTTGGAGAGAGAGGGACGTCGGTCCAGCCAGCAAAATAGCCTTTTTCCGTAGCATCGGTATCGCCATGGCGAAGCAAATAAATCTCTTTCATAGTTCCACCACCCTCACTCCTCCAGAAATAACTGCGTTAACTTCTATTTTCACTTCTTCCCCCTTTAGCGCTTCCCTTACCCGAGAGAGCATCTCCTGCGGAGCATATACTCTTCGGTCAAACAAGATTCCCAAGGCTCTCCCGGTATGAGCCCGGTTTACCCCCACAGCACCTATCTCTCGATAAAGAGAAATCACCTTCTCCCATAAATCTTCTTTTTCCGCTTCCTGCACAATCTCGCCACTTAAAGTGGCTCCTCGCCCCACCAAAGAGAGGTCTCCCTCTTCTAATCCTCGCTCCACAAGATAAAAAGCCTCTTCTACGTCCCGGCGGTGCCTCTCCCAATTCTTTCGCAGCTTTTCTCTATCCAGCGTTAAAGTGTCTCTCTTTCCTGGTAGTTCCACCACCACCACTCCCAGATAACGAGGCAGGGGCAAAGATAATTTAACTTGTCCCTCTAAATGGTCAAAAACAGAGAGCTCCGAGAAAAAAACACCATCGGTGGGCTCCACCTGCAGCGCTATTCTCGCGATTTCTTCTTCTCGAAGAGGCCTCCCCAGGAGTCGTGCAAGAGCTCCTAAAAGAGCAGCAATGTCAGCAGTGCTCGAGGCCAGGCCCTTACCCTCCGGGATTTCTCGCAGACGGCGAAAAGCGACCTGTCCGACCAGGTGTTCCATGCCCCATTCTCTCAGGGCTATTTCCAGCGCTTTTTCGCTCTTCCACAGGATGTTTCTCTTCTCTTTCCCTCTCTTTTCTTCTTGCCAGATTACCTCCATCTCGCTGTAGCGGTCGATGGGCAAAGAGATGAGAACCTCCTTCCCCTCTCGGAATCCCTGTACTAATTCCCCCATGCTTCCTGGACAAATAGCTCTTTTTCTCAAAATCTACCTCCTGCTAAAATCAAAATTTCTGCCAGCTCAATCCCCAGACCCACAAGATCTCCATTTAGCCCCCCGAAAATTCCACTCAATCTGTTACCCAGAGGATAAATAATAGCAAAGACGAGGATAATTTTCAAAAGGGTCTCCACCCCTCCCAGCATAAAACCCATAATTCCTGCAACGACGAGCCAGAAGAAAAAATAAAAAGGGGGAATTCGCCCCACAAATTCTTCCCCCAGACCTTTCTTTGTGCGAGGAAAAGGGTGGAAAAAAGCTCCCCACTGGAGAGCTGCCGCTCTTCCCAGAAGAGGTGCGAGAAACAAAAAAAGAAGAGGGTCTTTTTCTATTCCCTGCAAAAGAAAAACCTTGGCTCCCACCAGAAATAAGATTCCCAACACTCCAAAAGTACCGTGATGGGAATCTTTAAGAATCTCTTGCTTCCGCTCCTTGCCGGCACCAGAAAAAAGAGCATCGAAAGAATCGGCCAGGCCATCCAGGTGTAAGCCCCGGGTGAGGAAAATCCAGATAAAAGTCACCAAAAAAGCGGAAAGGAGAGAATCCCGGGTTAAAAAATGGAGAAGATAAAAAAGCGAAGCATTTACTGCCCCGATCACTGCGCCCACCGCGGGGAAGAAAAAACTGGCCCGAGAAAGGTCGCCTTCTTTGTATTCTCCAGTATCTGTGGGAAAAACGGTGAGAAAGCCCCAGGCCATCTTTAACCGTCGTATCGTCTCTTTGCCTGCTTTTTTTATTTCAGCCGCCACGGTATCCCTGCCACCACCAAATATGCTTCATCCACCTGGCTGGCTATCCACTGATTAACCCTTCCCTGTAGATCTCGGAACTCTCTTCCGGCGGGGTGTTCTGGAACCACCCCCATCCCCACCTCATTGCTCACTAAAAGCAGCAAAAAGTGCTCTTTTTTTCTTTTTTCGAATATACGCGATAGCTCCCTACACAGGCGTTCATAAGTTTCTTCTCCATCCTTTTCTTTCCAGAAAATATTGTTCACTAGGAAAGTGACGCAATCCAGCACCACCCCCTGCCCCCTCCAGTCTTTTTCTAAAGCTTCTCCCAGGCCAAAAGGAACCTCCTCTACTTTCCACATCGCGGAGCGCTCTCTCTGGTGGCGGAGAATTCGCTCTTCCATCTCCGGATCAGTAGCCACCCCAGTAGCTAAATACAAAGGAGAAAGGCCGCTTTCTTCTACCCACTCAAGGGCCAGGCGGCTTTTTCCGCTCCGTGCTCCTCCTAAAAATAGTACGCTTTTATCCCAGTTCTCTTGCATAATCTCTCACCGCCTCTATTAATTGCTGGTTCTCTTCGCGAGTTCGCACTGCTATGCGGAAGTAGCTATCATCTAAACCAAAAAAATCGGAAAGGCTCCTCACCAATATCCCTCGCTCTTCTAAAAAAGAAGAAAAAAGTTCTTTACCCTGTCTCAATCGAATGGTGTAGAAATTAACTTCCGAGGGAAAAAGTTCCCCGATCTCCCCTTTTAAGTTTTCTTCTATAAATCGCTTTTCTCTCCGGAGGTTCTCTTGCGTGGTAGCTCGAAAAGAGGCCAAATCCCCTTGAGCAATGATTTCTAACACCCGGGCCAAAAGGGAGTTTATGCTCCAGGGCTCCAGATATTCCTCCAGAAAAGAGCAAGAAGAAGGATGGGCAGCAATGAACCCTCCCCGCAAACCGGGGAGAGTAAAATATTTGGTAAGAGAGCGAATGATATAAAGACGAGGGTTCTCCCCGAGGCGGGAAACCCAGGAGGTTTTTTCTTCTATAAACTCCTGAAAGGCTTCATCCACAACAAGTATTGTTCCTTTTTTTAAGCTCATCTCCCACAAATAGTCTAAAAGAAAAGAAGGAGGGCTCACTCCCCAGGGGTTGGTGGGGTTTCCCCACACCACGATATCTGCTGGGGGAAGAGAGTTAGAAGAAACGGGGAAAAACACCCTCTCTATTTTTTTTCCGGCACGGGAAAAACTTCGGGCATACTCTGAAAAACAGGGCTCTAAGATGAGAACCGTCTCTCCGGGGAGCTGACGGGCTAAAAGATAAATTCCTGCCGTTGCGCCGTTCGTGGGCAGAATAAAAGAAGAAGAAAGATTATAAATCTTGGCCAGCTCTTCTCTATAGAAGGAGCAGTCAAGAGGAGGGTAAACTGTAGCATAATAAAAAAGCTCTCCCCATCTCTCTTTTACCTCCCGGGGAGGACCCCAGGGGTTCAAGTTGGCAGAGAAATCCAAGTAGGTTCTACCGCTTTTTCTCTGCCACTCAATAACTCTTCCTCCGTGCGTCATCATCAATCAACTCAGAGCAAAAGAAGCAAGACGATCTCCCTCCTCGAGGCGAATTAGCCTCGCTCCCCGGGCAGTGCGCCCCTGCACCGGGATGTCAGCCACTGAGAGGCGAATCAAAATTCCTTCCTGGGAGGAGAGCAATATTTCATCCTTTTCCTCTGCTAAAGCGATGCCCACCACTTCGCCGATTTTTTTACCGGTCTGCATGATTCTTACCCCTTTTCCTCCTCGGTGCTGGCGAGGAAGCAAGGCGTGGTCCAGTCTTTTCCCCCATCCTCCACTCGAGACGAGAACCAGGTGTTTATTTTCTTCCAGGGGAACCGCTCCCACCACCCGATCTCCAGGGCGCAGCCTTATCCCTCTCACCCCTCTTGCTCCTCTACCCATAGACCTTACTTCTTCCTCACTGAAAGTTATTCCATAACCCCGGGCAGTGGCTAAAAGCACATGGTCTTTCCCTCCAGAGATGAAAACGGAAGCCAGCTCGTCCCCTTCTTTTAGTTCTATAGCTTTCAATCCCCGGCGAGTGATGGAGACAAATTCCAGCAAGTCCACCTTTTTTACATTGCCCTGAGCGGTAACAAAGAAAAGATGCTTTCCCGCCCCGAAGTCGCGCAAAGAAATGAAAGTAAACACCCGCTCTCCTTCTTCCAGGGGAAGAAGATTGACAAGATGAATTCCCCGAGAAGAGCGAGAAGCATCCGGTAGATGGTAAGAAAGAAGCTGGAAAACTCTTCCGCGACTCGTGAAAAGCAAAAGCCGATGCCAGGTGCTAGAGACCACTATCTGGCTAACGGCATCCTCTTCTTTGGTTACGATACCGGTAACTCCCTTCCCCCCTCTTCCCTGACGGCGATAAGAATCTAAAGAGGTTCTTTTGATGTATCCGTCTTGAGTGAGGGTGACAACTATTTCTTCTTCAGGGTACAGCTCCACCTCTTCTATGTCTTCTCCATCTTCTTCTACGATACGGGTTCTCCTCGCATCTCCGTACTTTTCTTTGATTTCTTCCAGCTCTTCCCTGATAACTGCTTTCAATGCCTCTTCTTTTTCTAAAATTTCTTCCAGTTTCTTTATCTCTATTTTTAATTCCTCATATTCGGTAAGGATTTTTTCTCTCTCTAAAGCCACCAGGCGCTGCAAGCGTAGTTCCAGGATGGCCTGAGCCTGTTTTTCACTGAAGCCCATCTCCTTCTGTAATCTCTCTTTAGCTTCAGAAACGCGGGAAGAAGAGCGGATGAGCTGAATCACCCGGTCAATATCGTCCAGAGCTCTCAAGAACCCCTCCAGAATGTGAAGCCGGTCTTTCCCCTCTCTCAAATCGTGAGCGCTTCTGCGCAAAATTACCTGACGGCGGTGCTCTAAAAAACAGAGCAAAGCCTCCTTCATTCCCAGGGTTTCCGGACGTCCATCTACTAAAGCAAGCAGTATCACTCCAAAGCTGACCTCCAGCGCCGTACGCTTGTAAAGGTGGTGAATGACCCGCTGAGGATAAGCCCCTCTTTTCAGCTCTAAAACTATTCTTATTCCCTCCCGGTCTGATTCGTCTCGAACCTCCGAAATCTCGCTGAGTTTCTTCTCGTCCACCAGGCGTGCAATGTTCTCCACCAGGTTGGCTTTGTTTACCTGATAAGGCAACTCTTTAACCACAAGGGCCATCCTGTTACGACCTATCTCCTCTACTTCTATCTCCCCTCGCAGAATAAGCTTTCCTCTTCCTTCTCTAAAATAATCACGAATCCCCTCTCTTCCCACTATTTTTCCATAGGTGGGAAAATCCGGTCCGGGGATGATTTCTAGAAGCTCCTCTACTGAAGCCTGTGGATGATCTAAAAGATAAAGACAGGCGTTTATGAGTTCTGTTAAATTGTGAGGAGGGATATTGGTGGCCATGCCTACTGCAATACCTGAGGCGCCATTGGCCAGAAGTTGAGGGAGGGCTGCCGGTAAAACCACCGGCTCCCGGAGTGACTCATCAAAATTGGGAGCAAAATCTACCGTATCTTTTTCTAAGTCCCGGAGCATTTCTGAGGCAATAGGAGACATCCGGACCTCGGTATAGCGCATGGCTGCTGGCGGGTCTCCATCGATGGAGCCAAAGTTGCCATGCCCGTCTACTAAAGGATAACGGTAAGTGAAATCCTGCGCCATACGCACTAAAGCATCATAAACCGCCATGTCCCCGTGGGGGTGATATTTACCCAGCACATCTCCCACCAAGCGGGCGCTTTTTTTATAAGGTTCGTTATGGCGAAGGTTCATCTCGTGCATAGCATAGAGGATACGCCTCTGTACCGGCTTTAAGCCATCCCGCACATCGGGGAGAGCTCTCCCCACAATGACACTCATGGCATAGCTCAGGTAAGCATCCTTCATTTCCTTGTTTACATCTACTGGAACAATTTTTCCTGTTTCTTTCATAAACTATCTCCTTATATGTCCAGGTTTACCACTTCCCGGGCATGTTCCCGGATAAAGTCCCGACGAGGTTCTACTGCATCTCCCATCAAAACACTAAAAATCTCTTCCGCTTCAATGGCATCCTGTACCGTAACTTGCTTTAAAGTACGAGTTTCTGGGTTCATAGTAGTAACCCATAGCTGTTCGGGGTTCATTTCTCCCAGACCTTTATAGCGCTGGATGGTATATTTTTTCCCTCGTAAACCTTGCAAGACCTGCTCCAGCTCTTCGTCATCAAAAGCATAATAGTCGTTTTTCCCCTCTCGCACTCGATAAAGAGGAGGAAGAGCAATATAAATGTTTCCTCCCTCTACCAGAGGTTTCATATACCGGTAGAAAAAAGTAAGAAGAAGGGTGCGAATATGGGCTCCGTCTACATCGGCATCGGTCATAATGATAACTTTATGATAACGCAATTTTTCCCGGGAAAAGTCAAAACCCAGCCCACACCCCAGAGCAGCAGCGATATTCCTGATTTCCTGGTTAGAGAGGATGCGGTGAATGTTGGCTTTTTCTACATTCAGAATTTTACCCCGGAGAGGCAAAATGGCCTGAAACCTCCTGTCCCGGGCCTGCTTAGCTGAGCCTCCTGCCGAATCGCCCTCCACGATGAAAATTTCTGATATCTCGGGGTTTTTCTCTGCACAGTCGGCCAGTTTCCCGGGAAGAGAAATAGAATCCAGGCTATCCTTTTTCCGAGCCAGTTCCCGGGCGCGCTTCGCGGCCAGGCGAGCTTTTACAGTCTGCATCACTTTTTCCATAATAGGGCGGGCGAGGTCTGGATTTTCCTCAAAAATAGAAGAAAGAGAGGAAAAAGTAACTTCCTCCACCAGGCTCCTGGCTTCAGGGTTACCTAATTTGGTTTTAGTCTGCCCTTCAAATTGGGGGTTGGGAATTAAAACATTGACTACTGCACACAGCCCTTCTCGAACATCGTTTCCCATGGGGACTTCCTCTTTGTCTTTCAGGATGCCTCGCTTTTCTCCATAGTGGACAATCGCCCGGGTAAGAGCGCTCTTGAATCCGGTAACGTGGGCTCCTCCCTCATCGGTGCGAATGTTGTTGGCAAAAGAGAGAATGTTCTCCACATATCCATCGTTGTACTGGATAGCTACCTCCACCTTTATTTCTTCTTTTTCTCCCGAAAAATAAATGGGCTCAGGATGTAGCACTTCTTTACCCCGATTGAGATGAGAGACTAAAGCAGAAATCCCTCCTTCAAAATGGTAAATCTTTTCCTCGGGCTCCTCAGCTTGCGTCTCATCACGGAAAACGATAGTCAGCCCCGGGTTTAGAAAAGCCAGCTCTTTGAGCCGCTGAGATATTATATCTCCCCGGAAACGAGTATCAGGGAAAATCAAAGAGTCGGGCTTGAAGTGAATCACCGTTCCGGTGTGGTCGCTGACCCCTGCTTCTCTTATCTCTCCCTGGGGTTTCCCCCTTTTATATCTCTGCTTCCACACCTTCCCCTCCCGATGAAATTCCACTTCCAACCACTCCGAAAGAGCATTAACTACTGATACTCCCACTCCATGCAAACCTCCGGAGATCCGATAAGCCGTTCCATCAAATTTTCCACCGGCATGCAGGCGAGTTAAAACCACTTCCACCGCTGATTTACCTACTGCCCCGTGTGTCTCTACTGGTATACCTCGCCCATCATCTACCACTCTTACGCTACCGTCTTTGAGGAGAGCTACTTCAATTCGGCTACAGAAGCCCATCACTGCCTCATCAATACTATTATCTACCACCTCAAACACGAGGTGGTGCAACCCCTCTGTTCCTACATTACCAATATACATACTGGGGCGCTTTCTAACCGCCTCTAATCCTTCCAAAACCTGGATATTATCCGCTCCGTAATCTCGATTGTTTTTCTCTACCAAAACTTTATCACCTCAATAGCGACATTGAATTTTAATTTTTTTTACCTCTAAACCTTCCTCCTCACAGCGGAGGAGAATGTCCGGTATACATTTTTTCACTTCTAAAGTCCACAGGGGGTCATTCACTTCAAGATAAAGAACTCCCTCCCGCAACTTGGTGGGCTGGCAAAAATCAGCTAAATGGGGAAACCACTCCCCAAAACGAGAAAGCAAAATAAAACTGTGTATTTGAGGAAAGAGCCCCTCTTTTTTTAAGAAACCCTCCAGCACCTCTCCTAAAGGAGTGGGCTTACCAAAAAAAGACTTAACCTCTTTTTTCTCCATTTATTCCCCTTTTTCAATCCTTCCCCCCTCTATCCGGAAAAAAGAGAGGGGGCTAGAACCTCTCAACTCTTTTACTTCTTCCTCCTCGGTGGTGGTTAAAAATACCTGGCTCCCGTTTTTAATTTTCTGCCACAGAAGAGCTCTCCTTTTTTTATCCAGCTCCGAAAAAACATCATCTACTAATATTACCACTTCTTTTCGGTAAAAAGATTCCACCATAGAAGTTTCTGCCAGGCGTAAAGAAATAGCCAGCCTCTTTTTCTCTCCCTGCGAGGCAAAATTTCGAGCTTCTCTATCTCTGAGGAGAAACATTATCTCGTCCCGGTGAGGGCCAAAAAGAGTCACTCCCCTTTCTTTTTCTTCTTCTCTTACCCTTTTTTTGGCTCTGCGTAGGCCTTCTTCCACTCCCTCTTCCCACCGATAACCCAGAGGACGATAGAACACTTGAAGTGAAACATCCTCTCCGGAGAGCTCCTGGTAGAAACTCTGAAAACAAGGAACAAACCGGTGGAGGTATCGAATGCGGGTTTCCACCACTTTTGTGCCGCAATTAATTAAATTTTCTCCATATATTTCAACAAGCTCCCCGGAAGAGCGCTCCCGGAGAAGAAAATTACGACGGGAGAGAAGTTTTTCATATTCTCTGAGCCATTGATTGTAAGAGGGATAAATAAAAGAAATAACCTCGTCCAGAAAATCTCTCCGCTTTTGAGGAGGACCTTCCACAATTTCCCGGTCTTGAGGGAAATAGCCCACGAGAGGAAGAGAGGTTTTTCGGGTTTCTCTTTTCCCATCCCTTTTCCACTCTTTCTTTCCCTCCTTTTTTATCACCACTTCCCGGGTAAAATGGAGATTTTCTTCCCGGATTTGAGCTCTCAGATAAGAAAATTCTTCCCCCCACCTTATCATTTCCTCATCTTTTGCCCGGCGAGGAGATGTTCCCCGGGCCAGAAGAAACAAAGCCTCCAGAAAATTGGTTTTGCCTTGAGCATTGTCTCCTGCTAAAACCAGAGTTTTCTCCGGAAAAGATAGCTCCACTTTTTCCAAATTTCTCCAGTTAATAAACTCCACTTCCTCTAAATACATCATTACTCCTTGATTTCTACCGGCATCAAAATATACTGCAGATGCTCATCTTCTCCTCTCAACCTCGTTGGAGCAAGTTCCCCGCTTATTTCTAACATTGCCTTTTCTCCACTGAAAGACCGTAAAGTATCTAACAGATATCGAGCATTAAAAAATATTTTTATTTCTTCCCCTTCTATCTCTGCTTCTACCTCTTCTTTGGCTATCCCCACCTCTCCAGAAGAGGAAAGCTCTATTTTCCCTTCTCCAAGTAGGAGTTCTACCACTGGACTCTCAGGAGGAGCAACCAATGACACTCTCTCCAAAGCTTTTCTAAGTTCATCCCCAGGAAGAGATGTCTGAGTAACAAAGCTCTGGGGAATAACTCTTTTATAATCAGGGTATTCTCCTTCAATAAGACGAGAAAAAAGAGAGATATTTTCCCACTGAAAAAGAATAAATCCTTTTGCAGGAAAAATTCTCGTCTCTCCCTCGGCGAGGCGAATAATTTCCGTGATGGCTCTCAGAGGAAGGATATATTGAGCTACTTCCCCATTTTGTACTTCTATACTACATAAACTCAAAACGTGGTCATCACTTGCTACCAGTCTCAACTTCCCTTCTTCCTCAAAATGAAACAACACCCCTGATAGAGGGAGACTGCTCTCGTCTTTTGAGGCAGTGAAATAAACTTTCATCAACCCCTCTTTGAGTTTCTCTCCAGGAACAGAAAAAGATGTAATTGAAGAAGGGAGAGGAAAAAGAGGAAAATCATCAGCAGGAAAACCAGATAGTTTATAATAGCTTTTTCCTCCCCTGATTTCAGAGTTACCATCAGGTAAAGAGACAATTTCTAATTCCGGGCTGCTCAAGCTCTTTACCAGATTATATAACACCTTACCCGGTAAAACCACACTCCCCTCTTCTCTAACTTCCACCGGACAGCGGGAGGTAATACCCACCTCTAAATCAGTAGCAGTTAGCTTCAAAGAATTATTTTCCACCTCTAAATGTATTCCCGATAAGGCAGGATAAGGCGGACGAGAAGCTACTCCCCGATATACTTTACCCAGTACCTTTCTGAATTCTTTACTTTTGGCTACTATATCCATATTCTTTCTCCCCAGTTTCTCCTCACTACTACTATTATTATTTTTTAAATATAAAAACTTAGTAGTAGTAGTAATAGGATAAAATTATTTTGTTAAAAAGTAATTGGTACTCATTATCTACCTATCTTCCCTCTCCTCAATAACCTGGTTGTAAATCCGGTATAAGTGGTTAGTATTCTGTGGTTAACTTTTCTCTCTTTTTATTTTTTCTATTAATTCACTGATTTCCTGGAAAAGCTGTGGATTACTTTCTATATCACTCTTGATTTTTTCGCAGGCATAAAGAACGGTGGTGTGATCTCTTCCTCCAAATTCCTCACCAATGGAAGGAAGAGAATAATTGGTTAGCTCTCGTGCTAAGTACATGGCGATTTGCCGGGGATAAGCCACCTCTTTAGTTCTCTTCTTTGCTTTCATAAGGGCAGGTTTAATATTAAAATGTTCTGCCACCACTTTCTGAATCAATGAAATGGGAATTGATGAAGTTTCCTGTCTGGGTAGGAGGTCTTTTAATACCTCTTGAGCCACTTCCAAGGTAGGAGTTATTTTGTTCAAACTGCAAAAAGCCTTAATCCTTATCAGAGCTCCTTCTAATTCTCTAATATTAGAAGGAATATTCATGGCTATGAAGTAGATGATGTCAGAAGGGAGTTCGAATTTCTCCAGTTCTGCTTTTTTACTCAAAATGGCGATCCGGGTTTCTAAATCAGGTGGTTGAATATCAGCTATCAATCCCCACTCAAAGCGAGAACGGAGACGATCTTCTAAAGTAGGGATTTCTTTGGGTGGTCTATCACTGGTTATGACGATTTGTTTGAATGCATCATGAAGGGTGTTAAAAGTATGGAAAAACTCTTCCTGGGTTCTTTCTTTTCCGGCTAAAAACTGGATATCATCGATGAGAAGGATATCTACGTGGCGATACTTCTGACGAAAAGCCTCGGTCTGGTCGTCTCTAATGGAATTAATTAATTCGTTGGTAAACTTCTCTGAAGAGGCATAAACTATTCGGGCCTGGGGGTTGTTGCTCAAAATATGGTGGCCTATGGCATGCATGAGGTGAGTTTTGCCTAACCCTACTCCTCCGTAAATAAACAGAGGATTGTAAGAATGAGCAGGGTTTTCCGCCACAGCCATAGCGGCAGCATGAGCAAATTTATTACTATTTCCCACTATAAAAGTGGAAAAAGTATAGCGAGGGTTGAGACTGAGCCTATCTTCCCCTGCAACAGAAGAGGAAAAACTGGAGACTTCTTCTCCTAAAGAGGTAGAGGAAGGCTTTACTACCAGCCCGATTTCTAAATTGGGAAAATTCACTCCTGCCACTTTTTGAAAAGCATAGCGAATGGTTTCCACATATTTCTTTTCTATCTTTTCTTTGGATAGCTCACTTGGCACGGCTATGGTGAGCCGATGATCGAGTAGAGATAGAGGTTGAATGTTTTCTACCCAGGCTCGATATTCCGGTACAGAAACCTGTTTTTCTAAAAGAGATAGAGTTTTTATCCACAAATCCTCTAACTCTTCTGGAGAGACTTTCATGGCTGAATCTCCCATTTTTATTTTTTTAATCCCCCGGTTTTCCACAGATAGCTTTATTTACTAAATTGAATCTTAATCCCATAAATAAAAGGAAAAAAAATTTTCCTCCTTATTTTGCCTCGCAAAAGAGGGGGACCGTTTTTGCTTTTTAATTTAAGCATAAATATGAATTTCTGGCAAGTTATTCACAGCTTATCAACTTTTGTGAATAACTCGGAAAACAAGGAAAATTCATTTCCCTTTTTAGAAGAATTAGGTTAGTATTAAAAAATTAGATAATTCTCTAAAGTTTTTTCTCAAAATGCCGATTTTTACTATTGAAGGAAGGTTCTTTCTTTTTAGACGAACCGGGAAAAATTTGAGAGGGAGGGAAAACCTTGCAAATCAAAACAAAGATTTCTTTAGGTTTTATCGTTCTTACTCTGGCGGCCCTGGCCATTGGAGTTATAGCTATCTATGCTTTCTGGGAAATTAATACTTCTCTCGAGGAAGCTCAGAGCTACAATCCTCTACTTTTGGTTACTTCTCGATTGAAGGATTTGATTTCTCAAAATAACTCTTTAATCTCCTCTTACTTCCGAGAAGAAGACGTAGAAAACCTCAATCAAATAGAGAAAAGCTTTACCGAAGTAAACAACCGCTTTCTGGTTTACCTCGAAGCACTTCGCCTGGGGACTGAATCAGAAGATTTTCAGAAATGGCACTATGGGTTGTGGGAGAAAGAAAATTTCCCCTATGCTCTTTCCCCTCTGCCCGAAGATAGCCCTCTTTTTCAGGAAGTACAGGAGTTAAAGAGTTTGCAGGTCAACTATCAGGCCCGGGTGAATATGGTGAAAACTCTGTGGAAGCAGTATCTCACCACCCAAAAGGAGAGGAATCAAAAATCTTTAGAGATGGACGAACCTTACCAGATAGTAGTGCAGTTCACTCAATTGGTGGATGACTCAATAAAGCAGCTAATGAACCCCTTAGATAGCACTTATTACCTTCTTTTCCGCTATGCGGTTAACGGTGACCCCGATGGGCGCCTGGGAGAAAACATTAATGCCTACTTTGCCAGTCTGAGAAGAGGGATAGAGGATTCTCAGGTTCTCTCGGAGGAAAGCAAAAAAAGCATAACCGCCCAGGTAGAAGATTTAGCGGGCAAGTGGGAAGAATTAGAGAAAGTCTTGTTTACTGAAGCAGAGAAAGACGACAAGTTTATGGAAGTTTATCGCTCCTATTCTCGCTTGAAAACTACCATAGAAGGCTTGAGGTTAGATAACTGGATAAAATTGATGAGTGATATAAACCAGAATCAGAAAAACTACCTTCTGGCTTCTGACCCGGTAGAAAAAGAAGCAATAAAGAAAAAGGTAAACGGTCTTATGGATACTTTGGGTCAGTTCTTAGAGGGAGATTTTCTGAAAATCTATGCTACTAATACTGCGCAAGTGGTAGTCAATGATCGGTGGAAGCCCTTCCGGAACCTGTGGCAGGAAGTGGTAAAAGGAGATGAACAGCTGCGAGGGCTCAACGAGACCATTCAAACCTCTCTTTCTGATGTGTGGGATGTGGGAGAAGACCTTTCTCAAGCTATGGAAACCATGAATCAGGAGGTGTTGAGCTCTTTCGATCAGGCCCTTCTTCGAGCGAGAGAGCTACAAAACCGCCTCTCTCAAATTCTCTATATAGTTATAGGAGTGGTGATAGTTTTCTCTCTCATTATGGGTACCACCCTTTCCCGGAGCATCACGAGACCCATTCAAGAGAGCGTGGCTTTTGCCGAGGTGCTGGCAGAAGGAGACCTGACTCAGGAAATAACGAAGAAAAGAAAAGACGAGATGGGTAAACTCTTTGCTTCTCTGAACCAGGCTTCTTCTTCTCTTCGCCGATTCCTCCAAGAGGTAAGAGAGGGAGCGGATAAGATTATTTCCTCTCTGGATGCCCTCCAGCACACCTCTCGAGAAATAAGAGAGGCGGGAGAGCAGATTGCCCAAACTGTCTCGCAAGTAGCCCGTGGATCGGAAGAACAGAGCCAGAACTTAACTGAAGTTTCTAACCACATGGAGAGCCTGGTGGAAGAAGTCAAAGAGATGGCGAAGAGACTGAAAGAACAGGCTGATAAAGCTCGCCAGACTTTACAAGAGACCGATAAAGTGATAGAGAGCTTAGAGGTAACCGGAGGAAACATAGAAAGAGTAAAAGGAGCAGCTTCTTCGGCTTTCCAGGCTACCGAAGAAGGAGAGAAGACCTTAGAAGAAGTAGTGGAAGCCATGGGAAGAATTAAAGATTCAGTGTTTTCAGTGGGAGAAGTAGTGAAAAACTTAGGAGTAAGTTCTCAGGAGATTGGAAGCATCACCGACCTCATAACCGGTATTGCCGAGGAGACCAACCTCTTAGCTCTGAATGCAGCAATTGAAGCTGCTCGAGCAGGAGATGCAGGACGAGGGTTTGCAGTGGTCGCAGATGAAGTGAGAAAGCTGGCTGAAGAATCGGCCCATGCTGCCCAGCGCATTGCTCATCTCATCAGTGAAATCCAGAAAGAAGCGGAAAGAGCAGTAAGATCTATGACCGAAAGCCAGACCCATGTAGAAGGAGGAAGTGAGGCAGTGGATAAAGCCCGAGAGGCCTTCCAGGATATTCACGAGGCTAATCAGGTGGTAACCCAGGAGGCCGACAACATCTCTCTCTCCTTCCAGGTAGTAGAAGAAGCCTCGCAGCACATCATTCAGCTGGTTCGGGAAGTTAATGATATTGCTAAAGAGAGTGAAGAAGGAACAGGTAGGATAGTAGAAAGAGCGGAAGAGGTATTTACAAGGCTGAGTAGTGTTGCTTCTATTTCGGAGGAGAACGCAGCAGCCGCTGAGGAAGTAGCCGCTTCTTCCCAGGAGCAAAATGCTGCCCTGCAAGAAGTAGATGTTACCATCCAGGAACTGGGTAAGATGGCCGAAGGCCTGAAAGAAAACTTAGGACAATTTAAAATCTAATAAAAAAATAGCCGGGGGGAGATACGTCTCCCCCCTATTTATACCCCCTTTTTGATTTCCTCTTGAGAAAATACTCTTTTAGTTATAGAATTAATATAATACGGAGAGGGACTTCCTGAGGATGAGAGGGGAAAAGAAACTACCTATTCTTTTAATTTTAATCTTCCTCCTCTTTTTCTCTTTCCCTGGAGAGGCAAAAAGAGCGCTTTTAGTGGGGGTTTGCGACAACCCTCCTCTGGTTTTCCGGGATGAGAAAGGGAGGGTGCGGGGAATGTGCCCGGAGGTTTTAGAGCATATTGCTCAGAGAGAAGACTGGGATATCGAATATGTTTTTCTCCCCTTTTCTCTTCTTCTTTCTCATCTTGCAGAGGGAAAGATTGACCTCCTTTTACCCATTGCCTACACCGCAGAGCGGGCAGAACACTTTGATTTCAACCAGCAAACCTTTTTGGTTAACTGGGGAGAAGTTTATACCCTTCCTGCTGTTTCCGTTCAGTCTTTGCTCGATTTAGCTTCTCGAAAAGTAGCAGTGGTAAAAGACGACGTTTATGGTGAGAGTTTAAAAAAACTCCTTCGAGACTTCGGGGTCGGGTGCCATTTTCTGGAAATGGAAAATTATCCGGGAGTGTTTGCCGCAGTAAAAGAGGGAAGAGCTGATGCCGGAGTGGTGAGCAGGCTCTATGGAGCGCAATTTGCTAGAGCGGCTGGTTTCGCAGCCACCTCCATCGTTCTTTCTCCTGTGGAACTCCGTTTTGCCGTCCCTCGAGGAAAAAACCGAGGAATCATCGACATTATCGACCAGCATCTTCTGGCTTTGAAGATCAACCCCCAATCTGTTTACTATCAGTCTTTGAGCAGCTGGTTAAGTGTAGAAGAGGAGGGATGGCGTTTTCCTTCCTGGTTCTGGTGGTTTTTAGGCGTTGTTTTGCTCTTTCTATGCCTTTCTCTCTTTTTAAGTTATTTTCTGCGCCGGGAAGTGGGGCGCCGGACTAAAGAGCTGGTAGAAAAAAGTGAAAAATTAGCTAAAGAGGTAGAAAGACGGGAGGCTTTAGAAGAAGAGCTCCGCTTCAGCCTCGACTTCCAGAAGCTCGTTGCCGGGGTTTCCTTTCATTTTGTCACTGCTTCTTCCTTTGAAGAAGCAGTGAGATTTTTCTTAGAGGAGGTAAGACGTTTTTCCCGGGCAGATGAAGCGGCTTTTTTTGGGGAAGAAGAAGGCTACCTTGGGAGAGAGGGGAAAACAGAAAAAGTAGAGATAGAAGAGGGAATGGTTCTCTGGAGAGAAAGATTGTGTTTGGAAGGACCGGTGTGGACAGAAGGGGAAAGCCTTCCCGAGAGATGCTGGAGGAAGAAAGAGCCTGGAGAAATTAGTTTTCTCCTCTCTTTCCCTCTCGAGATCGAAAACCGGTGTCTGGGGTTTTGGGAATTACTCTGGAGAGAAAAAGGAAACACAGATAAAACATGGATAGAAGAACATCTTGACCTTTTCCAGGTTTTTTCCTACCTTTTGAGTAGCGCCTTAGAAAGGGAGAAAACAAGAAAGGACCTGCAGCGAGAAAGAGGTTGGCTGGAGACCATTCTCCGCTCCATTGCTGATGGTGTGATAGTTACTGATTTGGAGGGACTGGTCAGTTTTATGAATCGAGAGGCGGAAGCCCTTACTGGTTGGTCTTTAGGAGAAGCCCGGGGTAAGAAACTGGAAGAGATTTTTCCTCTCAGAGAAAAAAATAGCGGAAAGCCGGTAGAGAACCTGGTGGAGGAAGTTTTGAAAAAAGGAAAAACAGAAATGAAAGAACCTCTTCTTTTGAGAAACCGAGAAGGGAAGGAAATAGTGGTTGCCGATAGCGGAGCTTCTGTTGGTAGAGAGGGAGAGCTCCAAGGAGTGGTGTTTGTATTCCGGGATGTTACTGAACGCCAGAGGATGGAAGAGGCGCTCCGCAGGAGTGAGCGCCGTTATCGCTTGCTTTTTAACCAGATGCTGGATGGATTTGCTCTTCTGGAAGAGATTTATGATGGGAGAGGAGAGCCTTCTTATGAGTTTGTGTTTTTAGAAGCCAACCCTGCTTTTGAGTATATTACCGGTTTTAGCAGAGAAGACGTGGTGGGGCTTACTCTCCGGGAGGTCTTCCCCTTTTTAGATGATTCTTACTGGGAGCTTTTTCATCAGGTGGCAGAGAAAGAAGAAGCTGCCCGGGTAGAAAGGTTTGTTTCCTATAAGGATAAATACTTAGAAATAGTGGCTTTCTCTCCTTCCCCCGGACAGGTGGCTACTATCTGGCGGGACGTTACAGAAAAAAGAAAAAGAGAGGAAGAAATGCGCTATCTTAGCTTCCACGATGTTTTGACCGGACTTTATAACCGGGCTTTTTTTGAAGAGGAAATACAGCGTCTGGATAGAGGAAGACATCTTCCTTTGAGCCTCATTTTTCTTGATGTTGATGGCTTAAAGGAGGTAAACGACTCTCTGGGGCACGAAGAAGGAGACAGGCTGTTAGGAGAAATAGCTCAAGTGCTTCGGAAATCCACCCGGGGAGGAGATGTCATCACCCGATGGGGAGGAGATGAATTCATTGTCCTTCTTCCTCAAACTACTGAAGACATTGCTCGAGAGGTGGGCAAGAGGATAGAGAAAAACTGTGAGGAAGCACAAAGAGAATGCCTTCTACCCTTAAGCCTTTCCTGGGGAGTGGCTGCCAAAGAGAGCGACACAGAAGACATAAGAGAAGTTTTCCGCAGAGCAGAAGAAGAGGCTTATCAAAAAAAATTCTTAACCCGCAAGGTTTTTCCCCGCTCCCTTATTTCTATTTTGGTACACAGATTTTATGAGGAAGAAAAAATTCGGCAGCGTCAGATGAGGGTGGGAGAATTGATCCAGAAGATGGGAGAAAAACGGGGATGGGAAGAAGAAGAGAAGAAAAAGCTGCACTTTTTGAACCTCCTCTGGGTCTGGGAAAAGATGTTTCTCCCCGAGCACCTCAAAGAGGATGGCTATCCGCTTTTGCGAGAGGAATTGGTTGAAATCTACCCTGAGTTTGAAGAGCAGCTTCCCCTTTCATACTCAGGGTGGAGCTCTTTGTTTTCAAAGGTTTTATCCGGAGAGGAATACTACCCGGGGGAAGGAGATGAAGTGCCTCTCATGGCTCGCCTTTTGAGCGTAGTAGAGGCTTATGAGTTTCTGGTGGAGGAGCGACAGCTAACTCCTCAGGAAGCGGTGCGGGAAATCCAGAAAGAAGCAGGAAGTCGCTTTGATCCGGAATTGGTAGCAATATTAGAAGAGATAGTAAGAGAAGAATAATTTATGTGCCGGGATATTTTCCGGCACTTATTGTAAGGACGAAAAAAGCGAAAGCTCCGTGGTTCTGGCCAAGTTTCGCAGCAATCTGGGTGAAGGGGAGCTCTTTGCAAAATCGGGACTTCACCCGATTGACCTCTGGGGTGGTTGAGGGTATAATGATACCCGTGGTAAATTACCCATTTTGAAGCAGCAAAGAAGGGAGAGACGTTGATGAAAAGGACTTATCAGCCCCATCGAGTACCGATGAAAAGGACTCATGGATTTCGGGCTCGGATGAAGACCAAAGGGGGAAGACAGGTTCTCTCTAGAAGAAGGAAAAAGGGGCGCAAGCGTCTTACTGTTTAATAAATGGAGGGATTGAGCCAGAAGAAAGATTTTTCCCGGTTGTTTTCTCGGGGAAAAAGAGCGAGAGCCAACAATATTAAGCTGTGGTATTTGCAAAAAGAAGAGGGGAATTTGCGAGTTACTTTTGTGGGAAAAGGGAAAAAGGCGGTAGACAGAAACCGAGTGCGAAGGCGCCTGCGAGAAGCCTTTCGTGTCTATTATTATCCTCAGTGGAGAGACAAGCCGGTTGATTTTCTCTTTATGAGCAATGAGAAGCTGCTGGAAGAGAGCTTTGAAGACCTTGTTGAGATGATGGGAAAGGTGCTGGGAGAAGTGAAGCTTGATGGAGTAAAGACGAAAAGTGAAGCTGAGTAGCCTCGTAGTAAGCGGTTTAGATAAAATTTTGTTTTTTTATCAGAGATATATTTCTCCTCTTTTTCCCCCCTGCTGCCGTTTTGAACCTTCTTGTTCAGAATATGCCCGGCAGGCTCTTTGTAAATATGGTCCTTGGAAGGGTGGTCTTTTGGCTCTTCGAAGGCTTTTGCGCTGTCACCCCTACTCTCCAGGCGGTTATGACCCGGTAAAATAAAAAGAAAAGGTGGTTAATTGATGTTTTCACAGCTATTAGATGTGCTAGCTCAAGCTATGGAATACCTGCTCCGTTTTTTCTACAACTGGACCGGCAATTATGGTATTTCCATAATTCTCCTCACTTTATTTATTAGACTGATTCTCTCTCCTTTGATTCATAAACAGAATCTCTCTACCCGCAAGATGCAAGAAGACATGCAGGAGTTGCAGCCGGAAATCAAAAAACTGCAGGAGAAATATGGCAATAACAGCCAGAAACTGAACGAAGAAATGATGAAGCTTTACAAAGAAAAGGGAATAAATCCTTTGGGAGGGTGCTTGCCCGGGTGTCTTCCTCTTTTAATTCAGTTACCCATATTGATGGTGCTTTACCGAGTTTTAATGGCTTATGACTATGGGCAAGCTGGGTTTCTCTGGCTCCCCAGCCTCTCTCAAAAAGACCCTTACTTTATCCTTCCTCTTTTAATGGGAGTAACTACTTTCTGGCAGCAAAGAATATCCATGCCTCCCGCCGCAGAAGGAGCACAACAACAGAACGCGGCCATGATGGTGGTTATGCCCATATTTTTGGTTTTTATCAGCTGGAACCTCCCCTCCGGAGTGCTTTTGTACTGGTTTGTGTCTAACCTATTTTATATTTTGCAACAGTATGTATTGAACAACCAGATCCAGAGGTCTAAGTCTCTCTCCGTTGAGCCAGAAATCAGTGTGAAGGCCGAGCCTGCTGTTTCTCTAAAAGACCCCTCTTCAGCAGCACCTGTAGCTAAAAAAGGAGGAAAAATAAATGCCAAGAAGCGTTGAGGTTTCGGGAAAAAGCTTAGAAGAAGCACTGGAGCGAGCGGCTCGCTATTTTGATGTGCTACCAGAAAGCTTAAGTTATGAGGTTATTTCGGAAGGCCGTGGTTTTTTGAGTGCCTTTACCCCCCGGGTGGTTAAGGTTCGGGTGTGGATAGAAGAAGCTCCCCAGGAGAGAATTCCTGGTGAAGAAAAATCCCCGGGAAAAGAAGCTACAGAGGAAGCTTATCCTTCCCCGGCTTCTCTTCTTCGGGCAGAGGAAGAACTGGGAAAATTTTTTAAAGAGCTAATGGACAAAATGCAGATGGAGGTCGATTTCCAGGTTCAAGAGAAAGACGGCTTCCTTTCTCTCTTCGTGGAAGGAAAAGATGCCGGGATGCTTATTGGTAAAAGAGGAGAAACTCTGGAAGCCTTAGAAACCCTGTTGCGGATAGTCATGTCCAAAAAAGGCTTTAGTAATGTAGGCTTGCAGCTGGACATTTCTGGCTATAGAGAAAGGCGGGAAGAAGCGCTGAGGAGGTTGGCGGAGAAATCGGCCAAAAAGGTAATAAAAGAAAAAAGGCGGCTGAAACTGGAGCCCATGAATGCCCGGGAACGGAGAATTATTCACACTTCTCTTAAAGACTATCCAGAGGTGACCACCTACAGCGTTGGGGAAGGAACGGGGAGACGGGTGGTTGTTGACTTAAAAAAGGAAAAAAGCAGTAATCGTAGTGGAGGAAATAAAAGACCTGTTGGTAAGTGATACTATTGTAGCTCCGGCCACCCCTCTCGGGGTGGGAGCGATTGGCATTGTGCGAATGAGCGGTCGGGAAGCGGCTGAAATTGCTTCTCGGCTTTTTGTTTCTCGCTGTGGGCGTGCGGTGGAAGACTTTGTCAGTCATCGCCTGTATCTGGGGGATGTTTTTGACCCTCAAACTCAAGAAATAGTTGACGAAGCCCTTCTTGTGGTGATGAGGGCTCCTCACAGCTATACCCGGGAAGACGTGGTAGAATTTCAACTGCACGGGGGTCCGGTGGTGATTCAAAAAGTTCTGCAGCTTATCCTTCGAGAAGGAGCGAGGCTGGCCGAGCCAGGAGAGTTTACTCGCCGAGCCTTTCTAAATGGTCGTATAGACCTTTCTCAGGCCGAGGCGGTGGCGGGAATAGTTAAGGCTCGTTCAGAAAAGGCTCTTTCTCTTTCTCTTCGCAATTTGAAGGGGGAATGGGGAAGAAAAATCCGCTCCTGGGAAGATCGTCTTTTGAGCATCCTGGCTCTCATTCACGCTCACTGCGATTTTTTAGATGAAGAGGAGCTTCCTCTTGAAGCCATGGAGAAAGAGCTCGCCTCGTTAATAGGAGAAATAGAGAAAGAGCTGTCTTCTGGTGAGCGCCTTAAGCTGGCGCAAGAGGGGGCGCTCGTGGCTATTGTGGGTAAACCCAATGTGGGTAAATCCAGTCTTTTTAATGCCATTGTGGGATGGGATAGGGCCATTGTGACTCCTTTTCCCGGAACCACCCGGGATGCCCTGGAAGAAAATATCCTCGTGGACGGTCTTCTTCTTCGGCTGGTGGATACAGCAGGGATGAGGGAGGGGCGCGACCCAGTAGAGCTTGTGGGAGTGCAAAAAGCAGAAGAGTATCTTGAACAGGCAGACTTTGTAGTGGTAGTTTTAGACCAGAGCATCCCTTTAGAAAAAGAAGATGAAGTGCTGGCGGAGAAAGTAAGAAATAAGCCTCATTTTGTGGTGCTAAACAAAAGCGATCTTCTTCCTCAGCTAAACAAAAGCGACGTTTCCTTGCTTTATCCCGGGGAGGAGATTTTGGAAGTGTCTGCTCTACAGGGAGAGGGGATAGAAAAGCTACTGAGAAAAATAGGGGAAAGAATAAAGGCGGAAATAGGTCCTGAAGACCAGCCCATTTTAATCACCGCCCGGCAAAGAGAGGGGCTGAAAAAAGCCCTTCTCTCATTAGTCCAGGCCCGAGATAGCTTAAGAGAGGGGATGTCTTTAGATGTTCTGGGTTTAGACCTGGAAGAGGCTTTGCGAGAAATGGGACGGATATTAGGCACACAAGCAGATAAAGAGTTGTTGAATACTATTTTTTCTCAATTTTGCCTGGGAAAATAATTTGTTCCACGTGGAACACGAACCTGCCCAGAAAGAAGGACGGCCTTTTGCCACGCTATATAGCTATAATTCTGCTTTGTTGCAAGGGTCATTGCGCCACGGACCGAGGGTGAATCAACTATAAAGGAACACTGCTCCTTCATAACCCCCGAAAAAATCAAAAGAAAAGCAAAAACTTGGATTCCCGACTACTAATTTCGGGAATGACAGATGATGTGGATGCCTCGCTAAATTTCAGGCATGACGAAAGAGGCGTCACTTCTGAATGGTTCCACCGTCCCTTATTTGTCACCCCGGCGACTTTTAAGCCGTTTTTAGCCTGCCCCTGAATGCTTCTATCAGGGGTCCACGGTTTTTAAAAACCAAAGAATAAGCAAAAACATGGATGCCTGATAAAAGATTTCAGGCATGACAGAAAAAGAAGCCCTCGGAGTGAGGGGGTAGGGTGAGGGTGTCTTTTTTGCCATTTTATAAAGCAAATTACATG
>NZ_JAAYFP010000040.1:0-2037 GCF_012728195.1 Candidatus Sordicultor fermentans | reverse complement strand
CTAAAAGAAGTAGCCGAGGGAGCAGAAACAATCATATCCTCTATGGAAAACCTCCAGCATGCTTCTCGAGAAATTGCCCAAACCGGGGATCAGATTGGCCAAACCATATCTCAAGTAGCCCGAGGTTCAGAGGAACAAAGCCAGAATCTAACTGAAATCTCTCAAAATATGGAAGACCTTGTAAACCTGGTCAAGGGAATGGCTGAGCAGCTGAAAAAGCAATCAAATAAAGCTTATACCACTTTAGAAGCAGTAGACCAGGTTATGGAAAGCATTCAGCTCACCGGGGGCAACTTAGAAAAAGTTCAAGAATCTGTTACTCAGGCTTTCAGCCTCTCTGAAGAAGGACAAAAAACTTTAAAGGAAGTAGTAGAAGCCATGGAAAGTATCAGTCATTCGGTCCTTTCCGTAGGAGAAATAGTAAAAACGTTAGGGCACAGTTCTCGAGAAATTGGAAGTATTACTGACCTCATAACTGGTATCGCTGATGAAACCAATCTTTTGGCCTTGAATGCAGCAATCGAGGCTGCTCGAGCCGGAGATGCAGGAAGAGGATTTGCTGTGGTGGCTGATGAAGTGAGAAAATTAGCTGAAGAATCAGCCCATGCTGCTCAACGAATTGCTGGTTTAATTGGAGACATTCAAAAAGAAACCAATAAAGCGGTAAATTCTATGGAGGAAAGTACCAAGAGAGTAGAGAGCGGAACTCAAGCAGTGGATAGAGCTCGACGGGCTTTTCAAGATATTTATCAGGCTAATCAGGTAGTAACTGAGGAAACCAATTCTATCTCTTCTTCTTTCGTACGAGTAGAAGAGATATCTCAAAAAATCGTCCAGTTGGTTCGAGAAATGTCAGAAATTTCCCGTCAAAATGAAGCTGAAACTCAAGAAGTAGTTGAAAAGGCTGAAGAGGTATTTACCAGACTCAGCAACGTCGCCTCCATTTCTGAAGAAAATGCTGCTGCAGCCGAAGAGGTAGCTGCCTCAGCCGAAGAGCAGAGTGCCGCACTACAAGAGATGGATAAGGCAATCCAGGAAACTATGGATATGGGAAGGGCCCTACAGGAGGACCTCCAGCATTTTACTATTTAAATCCCGATTAAGGAATAAAGATCATTGATAAAGTGTATACTCATAATGAGTGATGTAAATAAATATTCAGGAAAGAAACGGGATGATTTTTATAAGCTTACGGGGAGGGAACAGAAAACAAAGTAAAAGCTGATATTTATACAGGTATATAGAGGAGGCTTACTGCCATTTTTTTCGATATTATATTTAAAAATGTTGTGCTTCAGATTTCTGATTATAGTTTTACTATCTTCGCTCTGACAGTCCTCCTCACGAGCTGGATAGTACTTGCAGTAGGAATAATAACTTTAATCAGAGAAAAAGCTTCCCGAGAAAGTATTTTCTTTTTTTTAATTACTCTGGCTGTTTTTCTGTGGATGTCTTCCAATTCTTTTATGTATGCCTCTCCCAATGAGGAAACAGCAATTCGATGGGATAAATTAGGTTATCTGGGAGCGCCTTTTATCCCCACTGCTCTTTTCCAGTTCACCATTTTTGCTCTGCGAACTTATCCTTCTCAGCAACGAAAAGCCTCTGTTGCATGGGTTCTCTCTTTCTTTTTCTCTCTATGTGCTTTTACCAGTGACAATTTTATTATAGGAGCAACATTATATCCCTGGGGGTACTTTACCTATTATGGATGGGCGAGTATCCCCTTTTTAGTTTTTTTCCTCTATATGTTACTGGCCAGCCTCTTACAATACCATAAAAAGAGTCAGGAAGAGGCATCTTCCATAGCTAAGCTTCGAACCCGGCTTTTCTTTCGAGCTCTTTTAGTAGCCAGCTTAGCAATGGTTGAGTTTCTGCCTACTTTCGGGGTTCCTATCCCACCTCTGGGCTTTATTCCCATCCTTTTCTTCGTCTTTTTAGGTGCACCAGTTATCTGGCGCTATCATTTAGTAGATATTACTCCTGCCTTTGCTGCTCAGGAAGTCATCAATAATATGAGTGATGCTCTTTTAGTAT
>NZ_JAAYFP010000039.1:0-21677 GCF_012728195.1 Candidatus Sordicultor fermentans | reverse complement strand
GGATTACTCTACTCAAGGAGAATAACTGATTTGAAAATACTTAATAAATAATTAGATCTAGATCTTCCCCATCACGAGTGTCAAGAGTAAAGATTTGTCTATCACGAGTAGGAGTAAACCGACCCCGCCAAGTCCGGGTACTTCCTCGTATTTCCAGACGATGCTCTTCGTCCAAAGTTGTGCGAATCCAATCTGTGCAATAAGGCCTAAACCATCCATCAATATATTCGTCCATATCGTAACCATCAATGTAAACCCAACCGGAAATCACTGATCCTTCACGAGCGCATATTTTAATATCCCCGGGAATTGGTTTAGGTCCAACCGTTACTGAACACCCAGAAAGTAAGGCAGCAAATAGAACTACTGCCAACCCCAATAACACATATTTGCGAGCTAATTTCATTTATTCCAACCTCCTTCCTGATTATGAATTAGCTAGCTCAACGACTCAGCTCATCCGAGCTAACAACTATAGAATATCCCCTATCGCTCAGATTGTCAAATAGAGGAGAAGCAAAAATAGTGCCAACCCCTTGTAGGGATATTTTTATTTTCCCCTCTATTATTAGCTTTTGAAACTCTCTCCATTCAGCATTAGATAACTAGATAGCATCATCTTTAAATAAAACAACCCATTCAGAAAAGTATTTAGCTAAATCTTTTAGAACTTGAGAGAAATTGGTGACCGGTTCTCTTAAAAGAAGGACATTGTCACACATCTCTCGAAAGACTTCCTCTTCTCCCCTGATGATAGTGTTTCTTTATTCATAGAGTAAAAGCCACCTGCTGTTACACCTCACCGCTTTCTTATCCTGGAGATATAAAGATTTTATTCGCGCCAGATAGCTACCTCACCAGGCTGGATTTCCCTGCTTCCCAGCAAAAAATGGGCTGTTGCCGGAGCAGGAACCTCAGAACCTTGGGCAGCAAAGTTAAAGGCAAAAACCAGGTCTCCTCTTCTTCGGAGGCGTAACCCCTTAGGTAATCGCTCCGGATTGAGACCGGCTTCTTTTACTAACCAGGCAAAAAAGTCCACTAAAAGTGCCTCACCGGGCCAGAAGGCAAAATAGTAATATCTGTCATACCGGAATGCCGCTCCTCTGCCGTCGGCGAAGGTCATCTCTGGCTGGAGCTCTGTCTCAACCCATTCTTTCCAGATACCCACCGGGTATTCCCGGTTCTGCCAGTGTACTTTCTCCATCTGAGGCGGTAAACTTTCCACCTGGGTAACTTTTAAGGAGATAAGCTCCTGCAAAGGTCCGGGAGGAAGAACGGGAGGAATACTATAGGTTTCTGTTTTGCTTCCCGTTCGCGGGCCAAAAACCACTATTCCTGCGAAATCCCGCAAACTCTCTAATGCTTCTTTGCTCACTATGGGTAAGCTGGGCACTACCACAAGTTTATAACCCTCAAGAGAGGCTCGAGGAGAAAGCACATCGACATCCAAACCAAGTTGTCGTAGAGCACTGTAAAACTGGAAAACCAGATGAAGATAGCTGACTCCCTCACCATGGGGCTGAATTTCAAAAACCCAGGCAGCCTCGTAGTCAAAAATCAATGCCACCGAGCTTTTCCTCACAGAAGGAAGCTCAATATTTGCTAACTCTCGAGCTACTTTTTGTACTTCGTAAAAGCCAGGGCCGGGGGTAGAATCAGGATGCAACAAACCTGAATGCATCTGTTCCTGAGCAAAAGGTACCTGCCTCCAGCGGAAATAAGAAACCACCTCTGCACCATGAGCTATGGCTTCCAGTGTCCAGAGCCTGACCATTCCAGGAGCAGGAATAGGGTTATAAGGAGCCCAGTTTACCGGTCCTGCCTGCTGTTCCATTATCCAAAATCGCCCTCCTCCCACTTCCCGATAGAGGTCATTACTAAAAGCAGAAATGTCGGGGTGACCCCTGCGTATATAGCTTTCCTCTAAATCGGTAGAGCCGAAAAACGATATAGTGTGTCCTAAAGGGTAACTATCCCAGCTGGCTAAATCAAGGTCTTGAGCCAGAGTGAAATGGTCAAAATCGACAAATCCCCCCATAAAGTTGTGGGTGATAAAGCGGTGAGGGGAAAGCTCCCGCAGGATTTCCACCTGGAGCTGGTTGAAAGAACATACCTGATTTGAGGAAAACCGGAAATAATCCATAAGATGAGAGGGGTTAGGAGTGGTCACCGTTAAGTTAGGAAGCTCGATTTCTTCAAAAGAACGGTATCTCTGACTCCAGAAACTTGTTCCCCAGGCTTCGTTGAGAGTATCTATATCCCCGTAGCGATTTTCAAGCCACATCCTGAAGGCTTTCTGGCATGAAGGACAGTAACACCGTACTGTATCATGGCATCCATATTCATTATCAAGCTGCCAGCCTGAAACTGCCCTGTGATTACCATAGCGCTGAGCCAATATCGAAACAATACGGCGGACTTCTTCCCGGTAATTTGAGTTAGAAAAACAGTAGTGTCTTCTTGAACCAAACTTTCGTATTCGCCCTTCTTTATCCACCGGAAGTATATCGGGGTAACGATCAACCAACCACTTAGGAGGGGTGGCAGTGGGCGTGCCCAATATCACTTTGAGTTCTTCGAGCTCGAATAAATTCAGCACTTCATCCAGCCATTGCCATTCAAATTTCCCCGGAGCTGGTTCAATTAAACTCCAGGCAAACTCCCCGATTCTCACCCACTGAATACCCAGCTCCCGCATTCTGGGAATATCACTTGTTATTTGTTCTTTACTCCAGTGTTCCGGATAGTAACAAACTCCCAACATTTTTTCATTCCTCCTTATTAGACAGGTTTTATAACTTACATTGCAGATAAATCTTACTTTACTTTCCCACTATACTGATGACATTTTACCAAAATACCATCGACTAAAACTTCCCGAGGTATTTCTTTTTTACATTTTTCCATAACCACAGGACATCTCCCGGCAAACTTACACCCCTCCCGGAGATATTCCTCATATTCGCTATCAAAAACAGCAATCTTTCCCTTCCATTTCTTGTGAGGATCAGCCTCAGGAATGGAATCACGGAGAAGTTGAGTATAAGGATGTTTAGGCTTCATGAGCACTTCTTCGGAGGGCCCCATCTCTACGATATTCCCACGGAACATAATAGCAATACGATCGCTCAAATAATAGGCAGTAGCGAGGTCATGGGTAATATAGAGGATGCTCAATTTCATCGTGTCCCTGAGCTTCGTAAACAGATTCACGATGGACATACGCAGGGATGCATCTACCATCGAAACTGGTTCATCAGCTACCAACAAGGAAGGATTGGTAATTAAAGCCCGGGCAATAGAAGCTCTCTGGAGTTGCCCTCCTGAAAGTTCACTGGGGTATCGACCGTAGATTTCCTGGAAGGAAAGACCTACCGCTTTAAGCTTATCATCAATCAGTTCTGTAGCTCTATTCTTGTCTTGAGCCATTTGAAAGTTATATACTGTCTCTAAGAAAATATCATCCACTGTTCTTAAAGGGTTAAAACTCTCAAAAGGATTTTGAAAAACAGCCTGTACTTTTTGCAGGAATTCAGCACTTTTCCTTTTCCATGAGGCCATAGATTTTTCCTCAAAAAAGATTTCCCCTTCAGTTTGTTCTTCAAAGCCCAGTATGATTTTAGCAGTGGTGGTCTTCCCACAACCACTTTCTCCCGCCAGAGTAAAGATTTCTGCTGGCCTTATATAAAAGGATACTTCTTCCACAGCTTCGAATTTATCCTTAAATAGCAATGTTCCGATTGAAAATATTTTGGTTAGATTTGTTACCTCAATGAGTTTCTCCATCCCTACCTCCCATTTATTACTACCACCCCACTAAAGAGTACTTTCTCAGCGTAACCCGATTCTTTAAAAACGTGTTCGGGGATCCAGATACTCGCTCACCACCACTGAAAGCCAGTAAAGAGCAATAAATAGTAAGATACTGGTAATAATCGGAGTCAAAAGCCACCACCAGAGCCGGAGAAAAAGCGCTTGCCTGTAGATTGCAGTCTGAAGCATCGTCCCAATAGTCGGCACAGTGGGATCTATACCCAGACCCAGATAAGCCAGCGTGATTTCCATCCCGATAGCCCAGGACATATTATTGATGAGGGTGGTGAGAATCACCGGCAAAACATGAGGTAAATACTGTTTTAGAACCAGTTTAGTGGTTCGCATACCTGAAAGTATGGCTACAAAAGTAAACTCTCTCTCCCGCAAACTTAAGATTTGAGAACGAATTACCCGAGCATCCCAGGCCCAGGAGAAAAAAGCAAGCAGAAGCCCTAAATTAGTAAGATGCCTTACCCATTCTCTGAGAATGGTGGAAACGACAATGAGTACCACGAGAGACGGTAATACCATAGTGGTATCTCCTATAATCATCAATATCCGGTCAACCAGTCCTCCCCGGTATCCGGCCACCATTCCCACAAAAATGGCAATGATCCGGGAAATTAATGAAGTAATAACGGCAATAAGGAGAGAATTCCTCACTGCAAAAGTAAGTTGCCAGAAGACATCCTGACCCAGCCAGTTAGTACCTAAAGGATGCTCCCATGAAGGTGGACGGCCTCTGGGCACCTGATACATCCGCTGGGGATGATAGGGAGAAAAAAACGATAAAATAGCTAAGAATAAAAGCGCAAGAAGAATTACAAACGCTATGGTAAACCTGAAATCTTTGGTCAAATCCCGGAATAAACTTCCCAATTTTTTCATCGATATCGCACCCTTGGGTCAAAAAGAGGATAAATAAGGTCCAGTAAGAAAATAGAGGTAGTGACCGCCAGCACCGAGATACACGTAATGCCCATTATAAGGTTGTAATCTCCTCTCATGACCGCATCATATAATATCCATCCCACCCCCGGGTAGGCAAAAACCATTTCTGTTACCAGTGCACCACTGAAAATAGTACCAAATTGGAGTCCCAGCTGAGTAATCATGGGTAACATAGCATTGGGTATAACATAATGAAATACAATTCTCTGCTCTTCTATTCCTGCTACCTTTGCATACCACACATAGTCCTCAGAGCGTACACCCTGGACGATGAGCTTCATGCTCTGGAACTGCCATGCTATCCCTACAATAAGAAGCGTCAGGGCGGGTAGAGCTCCATGTTCTACAATGCTCTTTACAGGTTCCCAGCTGAAAGAAAGCTCTATACCAACTCCTATTCCTCCACTTAAAGGAAAAATAGGAAAGAGATAGGCAAAGAGAATGAGACATAATAAAGACATGATATAGTAGGGGATTGGTCTTATTACCATAACTATAGCATCCAGAATTTCTGTCCACCGTCCCCGGTAATAGCCAGCTATCCCTCCTACTATTACTGCCACAACCCAGCTCAATATGGTGGTCAAAAGGAGAAGCCCGAATGTCCAGGGGAGAGATTGAGCAATAACCTTCATTACTGGAGTAGGGTATCGAGCTAACGAAGGTCCGAAATCACCCCTGAAGAGTCTCTTCCAGAAGCTCATATATTGTTCTGAAAGACTGCCTTCCAGACCATAGAGTTGCTGTAAGGTGCTCACAATTTCTTCGAGCTGTTCTGGGGGAATATATACCCCGAATGCCTGATACTGGGCAAGTTGTTGTTTAACCGGATCCATAGGAAGAATACGAGGAAGGAAAAATGCGGCCGAAAGTCCCAGAAAAGTTACCAGAATATATTGGACCAATCTGGGAGCAAGGTAATATTTAATGAACTTCATATCCCTGCCTCCTTAAAAACCCGGGTAGACTCGGTCTACCCGGGTTTTTTCCTTCATTTCTGGCCGGTGGGTTTGGGGTTATGCAAAGCATATTTAAGCTCAGGCCAGGTAGTGAGGACATCACACCGCGCCCAGTCATTTTCTGGACTGGGCCAATTCGTCCAGTAGTATTCATCAAAAACAATGGTAATCGGGCAGCTGAAGACTGGAATGGCAATCATCTCTTCCATGGTAATTTTCAGTGCCTCAGTGCCTAACTCAATAATTCGCTCCTCGTTGTCCCAGGGGGTAAGCTCGAGCTCTGACACAATCTGGTCTATTCGGGGGTCACTCCAGCGTCCTCTCCATCCCAGCGTTAATTCTCCTATCGGGCGGACAAAGTCACTTCGCAAGGCATTGAGACATCGATAGAGGTCGGGATGGAGACCATAAGGTTCTCCAGCGAACTCTCCATGGCTAACAGAGTCAACCTCAAATTCACCGTGTGATACGAGAGTGCTTTCTGCTGCGTTTGGATTAAGGACCACATTAATACCGAACTTCTTCCATTGCTCTGCTATCCCCAGAATGACGATATAGTCCATGGCAGTGGGGTCAACACCTGTCAGGATGTTTATCGTCCATGGTTTTCCATCGGGAAGACACCACTTGCCATTTGCATCCCGGGAGAAACCCTGTTTTTTGAGGAGTGTTTCTGCGACATCAGGAGCATATTTCCACCATCCATAACCTAAGGCGAGCCGGACTTCATCTTTATTGGCCGGATCGATGTCGACTTCATAGTTTTCCTGCGCCCATTCCAGCAATCGCCAGGGTGCTTGGGAATCCCAGGGCTTAAAAGTGTTACCATCTCCTAAATCCAGGGTAAGTTCCTCAAGCCATGGTTCCAGGGGCTTGAAATACCACTCATAAAAACTGGGGCTGACCACGAGAGGAAGCCCGGGGGTCATCGCTACCATTCCATCATAGGTAGAAATTGCCAGCTCTACTATGTCAATTGCCAGAGCCAGAGCCCAGCGGACATCTTTTTCATTATAAGGATATACTAAATGGTTGAAGCTGGGACCTCTGGTAGAAATATCCCGCGGGTCGATGAATGGCCAGGTATTACGGTAGGAATGAGTAGTTTGGCTCTGGTTTAACAGGGTAATCATCTGTTCTGCTGTACCCTGGACTACGTCAAGTTCGTGCCGCATCATAGCCATAATTTGCTTTTCAGGAGGGCCATAATTAATAAAAAGCACGTATTCTGGCACTGGCTCTCCAAAGAGTTTTCCAGTTACAGTTCTCTGCCAGTCATCTCGTTTGCGCCAGAGTGCCCAGTAGCCAGCCGGGTCATGGCTTACGTAAACATATGGGCCAAGACTTACTGGAGGGTGAAAGTCAAAAGCTAAAATATCTTCAGCCTTTTCAAAAATGTGTTTGGGCATAGGTCGGAGAGCATTCCAGCGCTCCAGAAACGCAGTATGAAATCGACTGTTGGGTTTTGTGAGCTCCACAACCACTGTGAGGTCATCTACTGCTTTTGCATCTTTAACATCCTGCATCAAACCGTGGTCTACGAGACCCGGAGTATCTTTCTCTTTCAGAATGGTAAAAACTAAATCCTGGGCAGTAAATGGTACTCCATCACTCCAGTAAATTCCGTCTCTCAATTTTATGGTAAGCTGAGTAAAATCTTCATTATAAATAGGAGGTTCAGCTGCCAGCCCGTTAATTATTCCGCCTTCGACCACATTAGGATTGAGAGTCCAGAGTGCCTCGGTGACAAATTGGTGTAGCCCGCCATTCTGTGCTCTCCACCCAGCCCACAGGTTCCAGTTCCCTGGCACAGGGCTAGGAGCAAAGAGGTAGGGAAGAATTAAAGTGTTTTCCCGGGAAACCCCCGGAGGGAGAACCTGGGCAAATCCTGCTGAGGCGAGTGCCATTACCAGACAAAACACAAACACCAAACCGCTCGCTAAAAGAAATTTACGCATTTTTGTATCCTCCTTTTTTAAAACCAATCTCTAAATTTTCCCTGAAATATCTGACAAGTGCTAAACTTCTTGACTATGATAAAATTATTTTCTTTTTTTGCTCACCTCCTTATCTTTCAAACACTTTTCCTGAATTCTTTCAGTTACTATCTCCAGATTACCTCGGCACAGATAGATAAGACTTGAGCTTTATAAAAAATTATGGTCTTCCCTCCACAAAAAACACGCCACTTTGTGCTGGGGGTAGATTTCCTGCAGCGCAGGTACCTCTACAGTGCATTGACCGAATACTTGAGAACACCGGGGATGAAAAGAACAACCGGGGGGAGGAAATGCAAGAGAAGGAGGACTCCCCGGGATACTTTCTTTACGATTTTTTTCTCCAATCTGGGGCAAAGAATTAATGAGATATCGGGTATAGGGGTGAAGGGGCCGGGCGAAAATTTCTTCGGTAGGTCCTTCTTCTACTAACCTTCCGGCGTACATGATAGCCAGGTGAGTGGTAACCTGGGCATGAATACCCATATCATGGGTGACAAGAATAATAGTATTTTGGAGCTCTTTTTGTATATCCTGTAAAAGTTGTAGAACTGCTCTTTGGGCTACCACATCCAGAGCAGTGGTGGGCTCATCAGCTAGAATGATGCGGGGATTGAGAAGGGTAGCCAGAGCAATTGCTACCCGTTGTCTCATACCTCCAGAAAGCTGGTGAGGATAGGCATCCAGAACCTGGGGAGAAAGACCTAATTCCTTGAGGTGTTTTGTAGCGAGCAAAAGAAGGTCCTGGGTAACTTTTTCTTGGACATGACTTTTGAGCACATCGAGAAAAGTTGTTTTGATTTTCTTCACAGGGTTAAAGACACTCATCGAACCCTGGGGTATATAAGAGATATAGGTCCAGCGCAAAGCCCTCTTTTCACGGGGACTTAAAGAAAGGGCATCTATGTACTTCCCATTGGTTTGGTAATAAACTTTCCCTTCAAAAAGCCGCAGGGGAGGGTCAATGGAAGCAAAGAGGGTTTTCAGAAGGGTGGTTTTCCCACAGCCGCTTTCTCCAGCGATACCATAAATCACATTGGGAGAAACCTCTAAATCAATTTCATTAACCGCCTGAATAATCCTTTTTTCTCCCAGTATTTCAAGGACATAGAAAGCCTTGAGGCACTCTACTTTCAGTACTCCGCATACCTCATTTGCTTTTTGTCCTTCTCTCCCACTACCCAAGACAAAAACGTCTCCTTCCCCTCACCGGTGGTAAAGTCAAAATCTCCATACAAAAATGGCAAATTTTTCTCTGCCACAAATTGCAGGCATTTAAGAGTATAGAGATTTCCAAACTAAAAGAAGTAGTCGGAGTTTAAGGCAAACTATACCATAGTCCTTGTTAAAAAAAGAAAGGGAATCAATATGCTCGGTCTTTAAGTGTCCTCTTGTTCAGTATAAAAGCTCCCGCTCTCCGGAAACATCCTTCTTAAATAACCGCCCAAATTCTAACAAAAACAGCCCGAACCTGTCAATCATTCGAGTTGCCTCATTTAAAATCAAAGTGAATTTCCCTATCAAAGGTCTGAACTCAGATAATGATAGTACCTTTATCAACTACCAATGTTTTCTTACTGTGAGGAGAATAAGAAGACAGGGAGCTAAGGTTAAGAAAATACATGATACTTCCAAGATTCTCTGTCAAAGACTATTAGAATCTCTGGATATACCTGAGGAGGTAAAAGCACAACTGCAAAAGGCTTTCAATGAAATTAATCCAGCTGCCTTAAAACGAGAGATAGATAGGTTACTGAAAGAATTAACCAAAGCTTATCTCAAGAAGAGGGTAGAGCCCAGAACAAATTGACAGAGAACTTATTTTCACCTAGAATTTTATATGAGACATCAGGGAAGTAAGTGGCTCTATTTGTGGCTATTCCAGAATAATATCAAACAACCTGCGGCGCAAAATAGAAATGAAAAAGATAAAAACGTTGAGTAACAGAATCAACTTTTTATTGTTTGTAGAATCTTGTTACCGCAGGCCTAAAAAGCCCTGGATTTCCACTAACTACTGAGAGAAAAAAGAGAATTTAGACTGTGAATGAGGAAAGAAACTCTATAAATTGTCAATAAAGTGCGTTCTTTGTTTACCTTTGCCTGGATAAATATAAAGAGAAAAAACCATAAAGAGAGAATAGTATCTAGAGAGCTTCTTCCCTTGGATTTTGTGATAGAATAAATAGTAAAGTAAATAGATTACTACAGTAAACAAGTGGAAAGGAAGGAGAAAAAATGCCTCATCGTATAACTTTAATACCAGGAGATGGTGTTGGACCAGAAATAACTGCTGTAACTAAAAAAGTGATTGAAGCCACAGGAGTAGAAATAGAATGGGATATCCAGGAAGCAGGAGCAGAAGTAATGGAAAAATATGGCACTCCCCTTCCTCCTTCGGTAATTGAATCTATAAAGAAAAACAGAGTAGCTCTGAAAGGGCCCATCACTACTCCGGTGGGAAGCGGGTTTCGTAGCGTCAACGTAGCCTTACGAAAAGAGTTAGACCTTTATGCCTGTATTCGTCCCTGCAAAACCTATCCCGGAGTTCGCTCTCCTTATCAAAATATCAATTTAGTAATTATCCGAGAAAACACCGAAGACTTATACGCCGGCATAGAATTCGAAAAAGGTAAACCAGAAACTCTGGAGCTCATAGAAGCAATAGAGAAATGGGGGAAAGGTAAAATCCGTCCCGACTCCGGCATCAGTATTAAACCTATCTCCGTTTCTGGTTCAGAGAGAGTCGTAAAATTTGCTTTTGAATATGCTCGTTCTGAAAAACGGAAAAAAGTCACCGCCGTTCACAAGGCTAACATTATGAAATACTCCGATGGCCTATTTTTAGCCGTCGCTCGAGAAGTGGCTAAAAACTATCCTGACATAGAATTTGAGGACCGCATAGTGGATAATATGAGTATGCAGCTGGTGCAGAAACCCGAGCTTTACGATGTTTTAGTTTTACCCAATCTTTATGGAGATATAATATCTGACCTGGGAGCAGGATTGATAGGGGGGCTGGGTGTGGCTCCGGGAGCTAACATCGGCGATGAATATGCGGTCTTTGAGCCTACCCATGGCAGCGCTCCTAAATATCGAGGAATGAACAAAGTTAACCCCTTAGCCATGATTCTCTCGGGAATGATGATGTTAAAATATATAGGAGAAAAAGAAAAGGCGGAAAAATTAGAAATAGCAATAAAAGAAGTGATAAAAGAAGGTAAAAAAGTTACTTATGATTTAAAACCCACTCCTGCTGACCCCACTGCTTGTGGAACTCGGGAAGTAGGAGAGGCCATCATCGAGAAACTAAGAAGTTTTTCTTAAAAGGAACCAAAGAGGTGAAAGCTGTTGAACATTCTTTTAGTAAATCCCCCATCTCCGGGAATTTATAGCTGGATTGGTCTAAAGTTACCCCCTCTGGGGTTAGCGTATTTAGCAAGCACTTTAGAGCAGGAGAATCATCGGGTAAAAATTTTAGACCTTCAAGTAGCACCAAAAAAGGAATTGAAGGAGAATCTGAAAAATTGCGATTTAGTAGGAATAACATGCGAAACCAACAAAGCTTATGAAGCACTGAAAATAGCCGAATCAGCCAAGAAAGAAGGACGCCTGGTAGTGCTGGGAGGATATCACGCCACTTTTTGTGATGAGGAGTTATTAAATAGTGGCTTAGTAGATTACATAGTGCGAGGAGAGGGAGAGTATATTTTTCCCCAGTTAGTTAAGGTTCTGGAAAATAATGAATCTCCTCATTCTGTTTTAGGAATTTCTTTCCGGGAAGAAGGAAAAATTGTCCGCACTCCTCCTGCTCCTCTTCCCCACAACCTTGATGAAATTCCTTTCCCTCAACGAGAGCTTCTACCTCTTTCTAAATACTGGATGACCCAGGTAGAAGGAGAGCCCTTAATAAATATGGTAACCAGCCGGGGTTGCCCTTTTGGCTGCTCTTTCTGTGCTTCATCTCAGTTTTCGGGTAAAAAGTGGAGAGCTCGTTCTCCAGAGAATATAATGGAAGAGCTGCGCCAGGTTTACTTTGACTTAGGATATCGAGCAGTAGCTTTCGTGGACGATAATTTTACCCTGTCCCCTGCTCGGGCAGAAACTATTTGCGACAAAATAGAGCAGGAAAAAATGAAAATCAAATGGTGGTGCTTTTCCCGAGCTGACACCATTGTAAAACACGAATCCTTAGTAGAAAAGATGGCCAGAGCAGGCTTGCGGATGGTCTACTTAGGGTTTGAAAGCGCTGAGGAATCCATTCTGCAAGATTACGGGAAAAATTTAACCGCTGAGGAATCTAAAAAAGCAGTGGAAATCTTGCGTAAATACGGAGTTCAAAGCTGGGGTTCTTTCATATTGGGTAATGTCAGAGAAACTAAAGAAACTATCAAAAAGACTGTGGAATTTGCCAAACAAATTAATCCAGACATTGTACAATTTTCCATTCTCACTCCTTTCCCCGGTACTGAAACATACGAAAAATATCAGAAAGAAGGACGCATCATCAATCGCGACTGGAAAGCATTTGATGGAGCGCATTCCGTTCTACAACTGGATTTTCTCAATCCTCAAGAATTAAGCCGTCTTGCTATCCGAGCATATCTTGAATTTTACAAGCGGTGGAGTTATCTTCCCCAGGCTTTCAGTTTCATAAAGAAATTTTTAGTGATCAATTTACCTCCTATTTCTCGACGCAAAGAAGCCTGGTATCAGAAGGAGCGATTAAAAAATGCAAATAGCCCGATTCCTTCATACTGAAGGAAAAGCTCCTCTTTTTGGAGTGATAAAAGATGATGTGATTCAAGAAATCTCTGACCCTTTTGGAGAGATAAAAGAGGGAAGAGGAATCTTCCCTCGAGAAAAAGTTAAATTGCTTTCTCCCACCCTACCTTCTAAAATTGTAGCAGTAGGGTTAAATTATCGCCACCACGCTCAGGAGTTAAAACAGCAAATCCCCGAAAACCCTATCATTTTTCTTAAACCCTCCACCGCCGCTCTTTCTCCTCACGATTTCATCCTCCTTCCCTCTTCTTCTAATCAAGTAGACTACGAAGGAGAACTGGCAGTAATAATAAAGAAAAAAGCTCATAAAGTGAAAGTTTCACAAGTTGAGGAATACATTTTAGGATACACTTGCTTTAATGATGTCACTGCCCGAGATTTACAAAAGAAAGATGGACAATGGACGAGGGCTAAATCTTTTGATACTTTTGCTCCTTTTGGCCCCTGGATAGAAACCGAAATAGAGCCGGGAAATTTGAATATTCGCACCTATGTCAACGGACATAAAAAACAAGACTCTAACACCAGAGAACTCTTATTTCCTGTGCCCGTGCTTATCTCTTTCATCTCCGAAGTCATGACTTTGTTGCCGGGAGATGTTATTGCTACCGGGACTCCTGAAGGAGTGGGACCACTGCACCCCGGAGATATAGTAGAAGTAGAGATAGAAAATATCGGAATACTTCGCAATCCAGTAAAAGGAGAATAAGCTTGTACCAAGTTCTGGCGGTAATGTTTCTTTTAATCGCCGTGGGGATGTTTCTGCGAGTAGCAAAAGTTTTCCCCCCCGAAACTGTTCCTCTTTTGAATCGTTTTGTTCTCTATCTTACTTTTCCCTGTCTTATATTTCGCTCGCTGCAGCCTGCTCAATTAACTCAGGAACTGTGGAAGATTCCTCCCCTTGCCTATACCTTAATCAGTCTGGTTTTCCTTGCCTCTTATTTTTTATCCTCCCGGCTTTTACACTTAAAAGACGAAACCAGTGTAAGCTTAGCTATGGGAGCAGCTTTTGGTAACACTGCTTTTTTAGGATATCCTTTCATTCTGGCCCTTTTAGGAGAGAAGGGCCTACCACCTGCTATATTTTTTGACCAGATGGGGAACTTTCTCTCTACCTATACCGTAGGAGTGTTGCTCTGCATATATATCCAGACCAAACACCTATCAGCCCGGAGTCTTTTAGAAATAATAAAGCTTCCACCTTTTTTAGCGTTTTTACTGGCTATTATAACCAACGGTCTATCCATTCCTCCTTTTCTCTGGGAGGCCATTAATCACCTCGCTAACGCCACTGTTCCCCTGACTATGGTAGCTATAGGAATGTCCCTTTCTGCTTCTCATCTCTTCCGGAATTGGAAGCCTCTTCTTTTAGCTTCCTCTATCAAATTAGCTTTTCTTCCCCTTTTGTTTTTAGCATGTACTAAATTTATCTCCTTCAGCCCCCTTTACCAAAAAGTCATGGTTATTCAGGCCGCCACTCCCACCCTTATGACTTCTTATACGCTGGCTTCCATTTATGAATTAGATAGTGAATTCTCTTCCAGCGTTATCTGTTTCACCACTTTTTTATCGCTTTTCACCCTGCCCTTGTGGGGTCTATTTCTTCACCCGTAAGTAAATACGCAAAGGTCCAGCAGTAAATATGTCGCTTTCTGCCACCACCTCCACTGTTACCTTTCCTTCCATTTTCTGCAAAAGAGAGGTAACTTCAGTAATATTGGAAGCAGAAATAACTCCCACTCTGCCCTGTTGAGGAAGAATCCCTTTTTTTACCGCTAAGGCATTGAGTTCCCTTAACAATTCCCCCAACCAGAGCTCTATATTAGTTTTTTGAGGTTCAATGTCTATCTCTCCAGACCATATCACTTCCCCGGCAGAAAATATCTTTTTATTCTCTTCTGCTATAAATCGAGCAATAACTGGTTCTCCTCGCAGAGTATTGATGGAAGCCACCAAACGAATAACTAATGGAACCTCGCTATTTTTTAATCTCTCTTTAGTTTCATTAAAGTTATCTTCTAAAACAAAAACAGCTCTTTGTATTTCTTTATCAAGACCTGCTCCTCGCTCTATGGCGATATCCTCCCCTTGCCTGATCAGAGAAAGAAGATAATTCTCTGCCTCTTCATCTTTCATACCCGGAGGGGCTATCGCCCGCAAAATTTCCTCTTCATCCTGAAACACTATTTCTCCCCGCCGGATAGCCAAAATACTTTCCCGCAGACGAGTCAGCTCTATTTGTAAAACCTGTATCTCTTCCTCGAGACTCTGCCTTTGACTCTTTAGCTCCTCCACGCTTCCAGTTAAAATTTTAACCTGCTCTTCCAGCACAGCTTTAGAGCTCTGCAACTCCTTTTCTCTCTGTTCCAATTGTTCAATTTGATCTTTTAGCTCTTTCATACCAAACAGAGCCGTACGCACATCCTGAGAGGCAACGCTTAAAATAGTAAGAGTAATAGCAGCGATTAAAATCCCGGTAATAACACTCACCAGAATAGCAGTGTAGCGCGGGCGAAGTTTAAACAAAGAAAGCTTTTTCTTTCCAATTCTTCTTCCTAAAATATCACCCAAGTAAGCTATAACTCCAGCCAAAATGATTATAGAAAAAATCAACAACCAGCTACCCCAATCCATAGAAAGTCTCCTTCAGTTTTTTTCTTTCCACCACAACAGGCCTCCACCAGTTGCAAAACCCATTATATTAGCCATCCAGGTTCCCCAAAAGGGAGATAAGCCCCCTCCTTCTGCCAGAGTACTACCTAAAGAAAAAATAACGTAATAAGCAAAAACTATAAGAACACTCAATCCTATTCCTAAAGCTTTGCCCGAACGAGGAGAAACGATACCCAGAGAAACTCCTACAAGGACGAAAACCAGACTGGCAAAGGGAAAGGCGGTTTTTTGCCACAGAATTAATTCTAACTTCTCCGTTTTCCTTCCTCTACTTCTCTCTTCCCCGATGAAATTCTTCAATTCCAGAAAACTCATTTCCTGCGGCTTTTTCTGGACTTTCTGTACCTCTTCCATGCTCTGAGCAGTAGCAACTTCTTCCTTTTCAAAACGTATCATTCTTTCTATCTCTCCCCCTTCTCCCACCTCATATATAATTCCTTCCTTAAATACCCACTTCCCTTCCTGATTAAAGGCTTCCTGGGCATTGATGATTCTCCTCAGACCCTCTTCGTCATATTCTTGAACCACTACTCCCAAAAGGAGAGATTTCTCCGGATCTATCATTTTTACATAAAACATCCTCTCTACGCCTGGTTCACTGTCGTCCCGGAAAAAAGTATTTTCTGGTATTAGTTCTCCTCCACTCACTCTTTCTCCTATCTCTTTAAGCTCTACTGAAGCCCAGGGTAAACATACCTCCTGGATGATTATAGTCCCGGCACAAACCCACAGAGAAAAAAGGAAAAAAGGAATAGTCAGCCTTCTAAAACTAACCCCACTTGCTCTCAAGGCTATAATTTCACTATCGCTGGACATGCGGTTCACGGTAAGCAGCACACTTAACAATACCGAAACCGGCAAAATATAGATAAGAAGGGAGGGAAGACTTAAAAAAAATATTTTTATAACTTCCCCTATTGAAAAACCTTCTTGCAACCACAAGTGAGCCAGACGAAAGAGCAGGTCTCCAGCGCTTACTAAAATAACGAACAAAACGACTCCAAAAAAAAAGTTAGCTACGCTCTGCTTGAGAATATATTTATCTAATACTTTCAAAGATTAAAACGTTCTCCCAGATAGTATTTTCGGCTCAAATCGGAATTAATAATTTCCTCCGAACTGCCAGAAACTAAAATTTTACCTTCAAACATAATATAAGCCCGGTCGGTGATAGCCAGGGTTTCTCGTACAGCGTGATCGGTAATCAAAACTCCGATATTTTTACTGGCCAAATACTTCACCAAATTTTGAATGTCCTCAACTGCAATAGGGTCAATCCCGGTAAATGGCTCATCTAAAAGGATAAAGGAGGGAAAAGTAGCCAGTGTTCGGGCAATTTCTAAACGTCTTCTTTCTCCTCCGGAGAGTAAATTAGCCGGGGAATTAGCCAGATGACTGATGCCAAACTCTTCCAGCAGGCGCTCTCTCTCTTCTTTCACTTCCTTTTTAGATAGGCCCTGCATTTCTAAAACCAGATCTAAGTTATCTTTCACTGAAAGTTTTCGGAAAACAGAAGGCTCCTGAGGAAGATAACTTATACCCATACGAGCTCGTAAATACATGGGAAAGTGATTGAGTTCCAGGGCATCTAAAAAAACTTTCCCTTCCGTGGGTCTTACAAGACCCACCAGAAGATAAAAAGTAGTGGTCTTTCCTGCTCCATTGGGTCCTAAAAGACCAACTATCTCTCCTCTTCGCACCTCTAAATCAACTTCATTTACTACTCTTTTTTTACTATACTCCTTGGTCAAGCCTCTCCCTAACAAGGCATTCCAGTTTTTCCCTTGAGGCAAGCGCATTTCCTCCTTTTAAGGAACCAGTTTTATCTCCACGTTCCCTTCCACTCTCACTCGACCACTATCCAGGTATACAAATATCTTCTCCCCTCGCAAAAGATTACTATCTCCTTGCACCTCTGCTTCGCCTTCTAGAGTTATAAATTCGTCTCCTTCTCGATAAAGAGCCTTCTCTGCCCTACCCTGCCAATCTTCTCTCTCTACTCTTACTATATGAGCCTCCCAAGCTTTCTCCTCCAGAGAGTATTCTATATTCTGAGCCCTGACCTCCCAATCTTGCAAGACCAAAAGAGGAGACGAGGTAAGACAGAGCCTTTTTTGGTTAAAATCAAAACAAGCTTCCCCGGTAGAAAAGCGCATTTCTGGATTAGAACCCTCTATTCCCAAAAATTTAATCGGTTTTCTTTACCCTGATAATAGAGAGCTCGGGCTTGAGCTTGAAAATCACTCCAGGAAATACTTATATTTCCTTCACTTCTCGCTTCTTGAGTTTGAGTATCTATCTCCAAAAAAGGGCACACCACTTTTACATCTTGCCAGGTAAAGGTAGAAACTTGAGCTACGATTTTCCCGGTCTCAGCATCATACTCAGCTTGAGGAGTAGTAATAGTTAATACCACTTCCTCTTCTTGAGCAAAAAGAAGAAGGGAAGGAAAAAAGAAAAAAGCCAGAACGCAGAAGATAATTTTTCTCATTCTCCCACCTTGATTTTTAATTCTACATTGTTCTCCAACCATAATTTCTCCTCCGGAATATTATAAACTACTAATTGACAATTAGCTTCTATTCCTTGCCCGGCAAACTGAGCCTTTCTTAGTTCAAATTTTTCTTCCTTTCCCCGCCACAACAATAGCTCTCCTTGTAAACTTTCCTTCCTCTCTTCATTTATCAATTTTACCTCTTCCAGTTCCACATCCCCTTCCGGTAAAAATACTTGCCCTTTTTGAGCTTTCACCTGATAGAGAGGAGCTCCTTCCTGGAAAAAAGTTCCCGAAACATCGATTAAAAAAACGCTATCCCCCTTCTGGTCTATCGAACGAGCATTCAGGACCCATTCTTTACCCTTCTCTCCCAGCCGGCTTATTTCTGCTTTTTCCATCTGGATTTGAGAAAAATATTCCTCCTCGATTATTTCTGGTGGGGGAGAGGGAGGTGCCTCTCCCCCCCACCAGAAATAAATTACACCTACCAGTAAAACAAGAGAAAAGAAAATTAAGGTTGCAAAACCCCAATCAATCCTGTGGGACATCTACCATCCAGTAATAAACCCGTTGAAAACCAGAGATAGCTAAAGCTTTGCCTGTCTCCAGGCCTTCAACATTATTTTCGGTAAGTAAAAGGTAAACCCCTTCTCGAGGAAAAGAAGAAATAACGGAATCTACACCATCCACCACCTGATAAGAAATATTTTTTCTATCGGGAAAAGGATTAGCACTCTCTTTTCTAAAGTCTAAAATCACTACCTCTGAAGTTAACTCCACTAAATTTTTTACTTCTGCCTCCCGGAGGCCTCGAAACCAGAGAATTTGATCCAGTTTACCACGCAAAACACTCTCTTCCTGGGCTCCAATTACCTGACCGGCTAAATTGCCCAGAGGATCCACAAAATAAAGAGTAGGTAAATATAAAACACCGTAATCACGAACCACTTTCCCTTCCTCATCTAAAAGAACAGGAAAAGTAAGACCCAGCTCTTCTACAAAAGTTTCTACCTTATTTTGAGGCTCTCCTGAGTCTATAACTAAAACATTTAGCAGGGCTTTTTCTTCATATTCCTCGTATATTTTCTGTAAAAGAGGAAGTTCCTGACGACAGGGCGCACACCAGGTAGCGAAAAAAGAAATTACCACCGGCTCTCCTCTAAAATCGGAGAGGGAATAGATTTCTCCATCTAACCCCGGAAGTTGGAACACAGGTGCTTCGCGAGCCCCCAGAGAATGAACGCCACAAAACAACAAAAGAGAAACCACTACTACAGTCAAAAAGATCTTTTTTCTCTCTTTCAAGCTTTTTCCTCCTCACACCTTTATTTTTTATATATCGATTCCTTTCCTCAAAAATTCCCCTGAAATAATTATAAGAATCTATTTCTGAAAACGATAGTAGATAACAGCCATAAATAGGAGAAATATACCAGAAACGCTCAATCGGCAGATTCAGGAGGAGAGAAAACCTTTCGAAGAGTGGAAACCATTTCTTCAGAAACAAAGAGGGCTTTTTGGTTATCTTGCACGAGGGATTGATATAGTTCTTCTCGGTAAACCGGGATATCAGGAGGCGCAGACACTCCCACTTTTACTTTCCCCTTTTCTATACCCAGAATTTTTATTTCTATGTTATTGCCAATTCGAATGCTTTGATCTATCCTCCGGGTAACAACCAGCATAAAACTCTCCTTAGTAAGTTTTATTCTATTCTATACCTAAATCCCATTTTAGGAAAGAAGCCCGAAAAAAACAAGCATTAATTCCTTTTAATAGGGTTTTACTCATAATACAGGTAATAATACTTTTCAACTGTCAATGTGGTCTAATAGAACAGTCTACGACATTCTCCTCATCATCTCTGCGAAAAGCAAAGTACTATATAGTACCTCTCTTCCTTTTACAATCATGAATGAAGGCGGTCTTTCTCTTCCCCCTCATCCTTCCGGAGAAAAAACTAGGTTGAGGTGCTTTTTCCTGACTTTGACACTTCACTTAGCTGAAACCCGCATCAAATCTATATTCTTTAAATTAAAATATGCTATTTTGCCACTACACTCACTACCTTAAGTGGTCTACAGAGATAGTTCTTCTTTAGGGGTGATATTTTTAGGGAGTTTAAATTTTGAGGAGTTTTAAGATTTTATTACTCAGTTCCGTTCCTTTAATTTTGATTAAGAACTGTTGATTTTCAATTTCCACCTCAGCAAAGTTCAGCAAGCTTAATGCTTCCCGAATTTCTTCTAGAAAGGCTTTCCCTTGGGCTTTCTTCATAGTATCCTGCAAAATTCACGGTAATATTATTTTCTCTTTTGCTCTCTCATTTTTCCCAGAGCATCACGATCAACCCCACCGTGTCAACTGGCAGTTTAAAACATTGAAAAAAAGCACAATATGGAATATCAACGCTGGGACATATTCCTCCAGCGTGCGTGGTGGTCTCGAGTTTTTCTTCTCGGCGAGGAATATTAATTACGACAGGGTTTGCGGAAACTAACAAGACCCACCGAGACCTTGCCATATCCGGTGCTATCCCTATCATATTTGAAGCAGCATTACACATAAAAAGACCGGTGAGCTCCAACGAAAATATAAATCAACTATGAATAATTTAAATGTTACAGCAGTTTTACTTTTATAACTACTTTTTTCACGTTCGCTGGCTCATCATAAATGCAGCAGGGCTGGTGAGCATCTTCGGGATAAAAGATGGCAAAATAGTTTTCTCCCATATTGACCGCTGTCCAAATCTGGGGATCCTTAAAAAAAGCTATATCTTTTTCCTCCGAATAGGGCCTAGAGAGGGTCAATTGGTTCAGCGGAGCCCATCCAATGATTTCTTTTCCTCTTGCCAAATACTGGATGTCCAGATATTTTTGGTGTGCTTCCCATTCGACCTCCGTCACTGGGCGAGTGGTGTAGGACATAACCACGGCAAATAAATCTTCCCCGTCTATCTCATATCGTCCATCAGGTAATTCCTCAAAATTTTTCTCAGCAAGAAAAGCAAAGGCTTCAGCAAACCTATCATTTAAAGAAACATAATTCTTTCCATTTTCCAGTATATCAAGAATCACAAATAATCGCCTCCTCGATTGGTTATAAGATTTCCCAGATACATCGAACATTCAAAATCTGGCCAAAATACAAAAGGAGATATTGAATATAGCTTTATAGTTTAAACAGCTACTGAAAAACGGTATTCCGTGCCCCCCAAAATATCTTGATTCAATTCCGTCAGCCATTTATAGCTTTTACCAACTCCTGATATATGCCTGGAGTAGCAGCTAACACATCTCCTTTAAACAGGTCAAACTTTCCTCCATCCGGTGCCGAAATTACCGCTCCTGCTTCTTGAGCAATTAAAACTCCTCCCGCCAAATCCCAGGGAGATAGCGCATATTCCCAATAACCATCTATAATGCCCCGGGCTACATAGCTCAACTCCAAAGCCGTGCTTCCCAAAACCCGCAAATCAGTGAGTCTCATAGTAGATTTTATATCTTTTACTGTCCGAGAGAGTTCTCCTTCTTCATAAGGAAAGCCGATTACCAGTAAACTCCCTTCCACAGAAGTTGTAGCAGAAACTCCTATTTTTTCTCCATTTAGAAAAGCGCCATTCCCCTTTCGAGCATAAAATAAATCCTTGCTTATAGGATTGTATACTACCCCGGCTATTGGCTCATTATCTTTCCAATAACCTAAAGAAACAGCAAAAAAAGGAAATTTATGAACAAAGTTTAAAGTCCCATCTAAAGGGTCCACATAAAAAGCTTCACGATAATGTGATATCTGTTCACTTCCTTCTTCTCCCACTATCGGGATTTGGGGAAAGCGACCACTTAAGATAGAGATAATCTTTTCTTGAGATTCTCTGTCAGCAGAAGTTACTAAGTCATAGGAAACAGACTTCTGGGAAACAGAGAAGTTCTCCTCCTCAAAGTACTTTTTCAATATGCTGCCTCCAGCTAACGACGCTATAATCATAGTTTCCAG
>NZ_JAAYFP010000038.1:0-16406 GCF_012728195.1 Candidatus Sordicultor fermentans | reverse complement strand
TATTATGCCTATCGTTACCTGGAGCTCTAATCCTCTTCCTCCTTCTCCTGAGCATCCTTTTGGGGTGGCAGGAAAAAGAGACATATTTTATGGAGTGGTATGGGGAACTCGCACAGCTTTCCGGGTGGGAATAATGGTAACTTTAATTTCTACCGCTTTAGGACTTCTAATAGGGTCGGTGGCCGGGTATTTTGGGAAACTGTGGGATGAAATTCTGATGAGAATCACCGATATATTTATGGCTATTCCTTTTTTGGTGGCGGCTATGGTTTTGACTACCATTCTGGGGACAGGATTAGACAAGGTAATGGTGGCTATGACAGTGTTTAGCTGGATGGGTCCTGCCCGTCTCATTCGAGGGAATATCCTGCAAGTTAAAGAAGAACAATTCGTTTTAGCAGCTAAAGCTTTAGGAGTTAGTGATTTTTCCATCATTATCCGCCATGTTTTACCCAACACCATTTTTCCTGTCTTAATTCAGGCTTCTATGCGCATGGGGTCTTTGGTTATCACTGCCGCTGCTTTGAGTTTTTTGGGAGTAGGGGCTCCTCAGGGTTATGCTGATTGGGGGGCGCTTCTAAATTATGCTCGAAACTGGATGCTGGGGGGGCAGGGAGAGGCTCTTAAGTACTGGTATATGACCGTGTTTCCCGGTGCAGCTATGGTGCTTTTCGTTCTGGCCTGGAATTTAGTGGGAGATGCTCTGCGAGATGCTTTTGACCCTCGTCTGAGGTTATAAATATGGAAGAAAATAATTTACTTTTACAAGTTCAGGATTTAAAAGTTTATTTTTATAATGAAGAAGGGCAGGAATTGAAAGCAGTGGATGGAGTGGGTTTCTACCTCAGGAAGGGAGAAACTATAGCCCTGGTGGGAGAATCAGGATGTGGCAAAAGTGTCACCTCTTTAGCTATCCTGCGGCTGGTTGATTCTGATGGAAAAATCCAGGGAGGGAAGATACTCCTGGAAGGTAGAGACTTACTTTCTCTTTCAGAAAGAGAGATGCGAGAAGTCAGAGGAAGAGATATTTCCATGATTTTCCAGGAGCCATCTTCGGCTTTAAACCCGGTTTATACCATAGGAGATCAAATAATAGAAGCGATAATTTTGCACCAGAAACTTTCTTATCATCAAGCTCGGAAAACAGCAGAAGAATTACTCAGACTGGTGGGTATTCCCGAAGCCCGGAAGAGGCTGGATGAATATCCTCATGAGCTCTCAGGAGGAATGAAACAGAGAGCTATGATTGCCATGGCTTTATCCTGTCATCCTAAAGTTTTAATTGCTGACGAGCCTACTACTTCTCTGGATGTTACTATTCAAGCTCAGATTCTGGAATTGATTGAAGAATTGCAGCGACAACTTAATATGGGGGTTATTCTTATTACCCATGATTTAGGAGTGGTGGCTGGTATGGCAGAGAGAGTGGTGGTTATGTATGCTGGAAAGGTGGTAGAAGAAGGAAGCCGCTGGGATATATTCCATCATCCCCATCACCCTTATACCTGGGGGCTTTTACATTCCATACCTCGCCTGGATGTCAAGCAGGAAAAATTGGCCATCATTCCCGGGGTAGTTCCCGACCCTCTTAATTTTCCCTCCGGTTGCAGATTTCGCAACAGGTGTCCTTTAGAAGATGAGGTATGTCTTACTGAGCCTTCCCGGGAGGAGATAGAGAATCAACATTATGTATACTGTCATCATCATTCTCAAATTGAGGTATTAGAAACTCGGGGTTTTAGCCAATGAACAATGTTCCTTTGTTGCAAGTAGAGGATTTGAAAAAGTATTTTCCCATTAAAGCGGGAGTTTTCCGGAGCACCGTGGGGTGGGTTAAAGCAGTGGATGGAGTAAGCTTTGAGGTATTTCCTGAAGAAACTTTAGGTATAGTAGGAGAGTCGGGTTGTGGGAAAAGCACCCTGGGAATGACCGTTATGCGGCTTTATGAGCCAACTGCAGGAAGTATATTTTTCCAGGGGGAGGATATTTCTTCTCTGTCGGCTTCTCAACTGAAGGGTGTTCGGCGAAACATTCAAATGATTTTTCAGGACCCTTTTACCTCTTTAGACCCTCGCATGCATATAGGCTCTATAGTTGAAGAAGGCATGAAAGTGCATCGTGTGGCTTCCCCTCCTGAGGTTCGACGCAGGGCACTGGATTTGCTGGAAAAAGTGGGTCTGGGAGCGGAATATTTTTCCCGTTATCCCCATGAATTTTCTGGAGGTCAGAGGCAGAGAAGTGGTATTGCGAGAGCCTTAGCTCTTAATCCTCGTTTAGTGGTAGCAGATGAGCCGGTTTCTTCACTGGACGTTTCGGTTCGTTCTCAAATTTTGAATTTATTGAAAGACTTAAAAAGGGAATATCAACTGACCTATATTTTCATTTCTCACGACCTGGCGGTGGTGAGACAGATTTGTGACCGGGTTATTGTTATGTATCTGGGAAAGGTAGTGGAAATAGCGGATGGAGATACTTTCTTTTCTTCTCCTTCTCATCCCTATAGTGTAGCTTTGACTTCTGCTGTGCCGGTTCCAGACCCCGATTATGAAGTTAAACGAATTATTTTGAGCGGGGATGTTCCCAGCCCTATTAATCCTCCGGAGGGGTGTCGTTTCCACACCCGCTGTCCGGTGGCTCAAGAGGTATGCTCTCAGGTGGAGCCCGCTTTAGAGGAAGTGGGAGAAAATCAGTGGGCGGCCTGTCACTTTCCGGGTAGTTTGTCCTGGGAAAGGGCTTAAAATAATTGACTAAGATGAATAAATATGGTATGTTTTTGAACCATCTAAGAAAGAAACTAGGGAGGCGATAAGTATAGAAGTAAAATACCGCGTTAACCATCAGATTGGAGCGCGGGAAGTACGATTGATTTCTCCGGAGGGAGAGCAGTTAGGAGTTGTTCCTTTAAAAAAAGCCCTGGAAATGGCTGAAGAAGCTGGTTTAGACCTGGTAGAAGTAGCTCCTGATGCTCATCCTCCTGTATGCCGGATAATGGACTATGGAAAGTTCAGATATGAAAAGGAGAAAAAGATTAAGATTTCCCGCAAGAAACAGAAAACTTCTGAGTTGAAGCAACTTAATTTGAGACCTAAAATTGATCAACATGATTATGAAGTTAAGCTTAGAAATGCGCTTCGCTTCTTAGAAGATGGTGATCGGGTAAAAATAACGGTCAGATTTCGAGGAAGAGAGGCGGCTTTTCGAGACAGAGGAGAAGAGCTCTTAAAGAGGATGATAGCCGACTTAGAGGAAGTGGGGAAAGTAGAACAGGACATAAAGTATGAGGGGCCACATCTTACGATTACCTTAGCCCCCAGGAAGTGAGGAGAACGAATATGCCTAAGATGAAATCCCATCGAGGTGCGGCAAAGCGATTTAAAGTCACTGCCAGTGGTAAAATAAAAAGACAACAGGCGGGTAAAAGCCATCTTCTGGCTAAAAAAGACAGAAATAGAAAGAGAAGGCTTAGAAAACCTGTTACTCTGGATAAAGTGGAAGAAAAAAGAGTGCGAAAGTTACTTATCCGTGCTTAAAGGAGTGAATGAACTATGCCTAGAGTAAAAAATAGTGTAGCTTCTCGCGAGAGAAGAAAGAAAACTATGAAATCAGCTAAAGGTTATCGGGGAGCCCGTTCCCGTTCTTACCGAAGAGCTAAAGAGCAAGTAATGAGGTCTCAAGCCTACGCTTACAGAGACCGAAGAAACCGTAAACGAGATTTCCGCCGTCTGTGGATTACGCGAATAAATGCAGCAGCAAGAGAGGAAGGAATGAATTATAGCAAGTTTATGGGAGCTCTCCGTAAAGCAGGAGTAAACCTGGATCGGAAAAGTCTCTCTCAACTGGCCATTACTGACCAGGAAGCCTTCCAGAAGCTGGTGGAAATAGCTAAATCCCAGCTTTAAATCCTTTGATTTTGCTCTTTCATTCTTCAAAATTGGGAATCATCGACAATCTTCCAGCTATTTCTATGGGAATGGAGGAAGTATCTTGCAGGAATTAGAGGAATACTGGGAAAGTTTTCAAGAAGAGATACAAAAAGCCAGCACTCTGAGTGACTGGAATTATTTGAAAGGTAAATATGTAGGGAAGAAAAGTCGGTGGGGAGAATTTTTGGCTAAGCTAAAAGAATTGTCTCCGGAAGAAAAAAGAGTCTGGGGCAAAAAAATTAACCAGCTCAAGAAAGAGATGGAGGAATTGCTGGAAGAAAGATATCAAGAGCTTCTCTCCACTGAGGAAAAATCAGAGGTTGATATCACTCTTCCGGGGAAGAAAGGATGGTCAGGTTCTTTTCATCCTGTTCTTCTTACCCGGGATTGGATTTTGACTATCTTCCAGAGCCTGGGATTTCGAGTGGAGGAAGGACCAGAGATAGAGACCGAGTTTTACAATTTTGAAGCCTTGAATATCCCTCCTGACCACCCCGCTCGAGATGACCAGGATTCTTTTTATCTGGCTCCTGGTTATTTGCTTCGCACTCATACTTCTCCTGCTCAAATCCGGGTTATGGAGAAACTAAAACCTCCTTTTAAAGTGGTGGTTCCGGGAAAATGCTATCGTCGAGATGCCTTTGATGCTACTCATAGTCCTATGTTTCATCAAATAGAGGGTTTAGTGGTAGCTCGAGATATTTCTATGGGAGACTTAAAAGGGACTCTGGAGACTTTTGTGCGTCGTTTTTTTGGCGAGGAGAGAAAGATAAGATTTCGTCCCGGGTATTTTCCTTTTACCGAACCCAGTGCAGAAGTGGATGTTTCCTGTGGAGTATGCGGGGGCAAAGGCTGTCGTTCTTGTGGATATAGTGGGTGGTTAGAAATTTTGGGAGCCGGTTTAGTTCATCCTCAAGTTTTTACCCATGCTGGTTACGATTCTCAAGATGTGCGAGGGTTTGCCTTTGGCCTGGGGGTAGAAAGAATCACCATGCTTAAATTCGGCATAAAAGATATAAGGTGGTTCTGGGAGAATGACGTGCAATTTCTGGAACAATTCAATATTTTTTAGGTGAGGCCAATATCCGTATGAGAATTTCCTATAATATTCTAAAAAAGTTTTTACCTGATTTAGATATACCTCAGGAAGAATTAGCTCCTCTTCTTACCGAGCAAGGATTAGTAGTGGAGAAAATCTGGAGGAGGGAGGAGCTGTTTCCCTTTCCTCTCGTGGTGGCCACTTTAGGAAGAATAGAAAAAGGGATGCTTTATTCAGAAGGAGAAATTCATTTTCGAGGACAGGTCTGGAGAGTAAAAGTAAATAACTGGGGGATGCCTGAAGAAGGAAGTAAAATAATAGTGGGTATGGAAGAAGAAACGCCCCATTTTTTACCCTGGGGAGGAGAGAAAAAGGAAGAAATAATAGATTTTCTAGTTACTCTTCCTTTTCCCGCAGAAGAAGGGGAAGAAGTTTCCTCTCTTCTTTTAGGTGATGATATAGTTCTGGATGTAGAAGTCACAGCCAACCGGGGAGATTGCCTTTCTTCTCTGGGTTTAGCTCGAGAGGTGGGGGCAAAACTGGGTTTAAAGTGGCAGATTCCTCCGGTTAGCTACGAGGAAGCCGATGCTCTTTCCGATTTCAGCCTGGAAAACCAGGCGCCGGACCTCTGTCCTTATTACACCGGGAAATACATAAGGCGGCTTACTGTTCGGCCTTCCCCCTGGTGGGTTATAAAAGAACTTTGTTTTCTGGGTTTGAGGCCGGTCAATAATGTGGTAGATTTCACCAACCTGGTGATGATGGAGGTTGGCCAGCCTTTACATGCTTTTGATGCCTCAGTTATTAAAGGGCAAAAAGTAGTGGTGAGAAGAGCAAGAGAGGGAGAGAAATTAATCACTCTTGACGGGATAGAGAGAGAGCTATCTTCAGGGATGCTGGTGATAGCAGATGCGGAGCGCCCCATAGGTTTGGCGGGAGTAATGGGAGGGAAGGAGAGCGAAATTACTCCTTTTACCTCAGAAGTGTTTCTGGAAGCGGCAATTTTTGACCGGGTGGCAGTGAGAAAAACAGCTAAAGCTCTGGGGTTGAGGACTGAGGCTTCCGCTCGTTTTGAGCGAGGAGTAGACCCGGAGAGAGTAACTTATGCTTCTGGTCGGGTGCTTCAGCTTCTGGGAAAAGATGGAGAACCTGCTTCAGGCTGGTTTATAGCAGGCACTCCTCCCCGGGAAGAAAGGGAAGTGACTTTTTCCCCGGAGGAGATAGAAAAGACTCTGGGTTGTTCTATAAAAAAGGAAGAAATAATAAAAATTCTGGCCGGGCTGGGTTTTGAGGTAAAATCTCTTCCTGGAGAGGAAACAATTCGAGCTAAGGTTCCCAGCTGGCGGAGTGATATCTATCTTCCTGTAGATATTGCCGAAGAAGTAGGTCGGATACATGGCTATGATAAAATTATCTCTCGTCTTCCCCAATTTTCTTTTGACCCCGGGAACCAGAATAGTAGCACTCTTAAAGAAGAAAAACTGAGGAGACACTTAGTAGATAAGGGTTTGAAAGAGATAGTAAGTTTTCCTCTGATCAGTCCCGGGCTGGTAGAGCTATGGGGGGCGAAAGAAGAGCAGGTAGATATAAAGAATCCCCTTTCTCAAGAGCAATCTTATCTCCGTCCCTGTCTCCTTTTGTCTGCGCTGGAGGTTCTAAAAATTAACGTTACTCGAGGGAGAAATGACTGGGGATTATTCGAAATAGGAAAAGTGTTTCGAAGAGGATTAAATACTCCTTTTCAAGAAGAGAAAAGATTGTTTATGGCTTTAACCGGTTATTCATTACCTCCTCTGTGGCACAAAAATGGAGAGGTAGACATTTTTTTACTTAAGGGTCTAATAGAGGAACTTCTGGAAATAGCTGGTTTTGACCGGGGAGAAGTCCGTTTTGAGAGTGGTGGAGGATTGGCTTTGGAACCTTCTTGCTCTTTCCGGGTAGAAGTTTCCGGTAAAGAAGCAGGAAGAGGAGGCCTTTTATCCCCTTCCTTTATTCGAGAACTGGGATTTTGGGGTACAATATATGTAGCAGAATTTGATCTGGATTTATTAACCACAGGAGAGGAAAAAGCTTTCCAGTTAAAAGAAGTGGTTACTTTTCCCTCTGTGGCCCGGGATGTCTCTATTCTGGTAGATGAGGCAACAAAGTGGGGAGAAATAGAAGAAATGGTGAGGCGCACTGTGTCCCGGGAAAAGATGGAGGTGGAAAGCATAGAGCTTTTTGACCTTTTTCAGGGAGGGAATGTTCCTCAGGGTAAGAAGAACTTTTCTTTTCGGGTTACTTTCCGTTCCCCGGAGAGAACTTTGAATGACGAGGAAGTGGATGGATGGGTGCAAAAAATTAAAGCAGACCTCAAAGAAAAAAGAGGTCTACTTTTGCGGGAGGAACTTTTGAATTTTTGACCATAGATTGGTATTCCATCTTAGGCCTGGTAATACTGGGTATCAATATTATAAGGAGTGCTTTTAGGGGTTTTAGCAAAGAGTCTCTGGGATTGGTGGGTTTCCTGGGTGGCCTGGTGATAGGTTTACAGTATTATCCTGCAATAGGTGGTTTTTTTGCTCATTTATCTGGTAAGTATTATGTCTGGTTCTCTCCTCTGGGTTTTTTGCTACTTTTCCTGCCGCTGGTTCTGGTTTCTTCCTGGGCAGGGGTGCGATTCCGAAAAGTGTTTGAAAAACTGGATATAACCTGGGTAGATTCAATTCTGGGCTCGTTTGCAGGAATAGCGAAAGGAATCTTGTGGGTTTTGCTTCTCACCCTTTTTATCCTCAATCTGTCCTTTTTCCCCATGGTTAATCAATCTGTTTATCGTTCTTCTCTTTATCTCCGATTAATTCAACCTGTGTTTATTTATGTTTATGAATGGGTATTACAAGTTCCTCATCTCCAATTTTTACAGGGAATTCTTCAAAAAGGAATAGGATGGGTATTATAGAGCTTTCTCCTCTGGTTTTAGAAACTTTTGATTTTGACAGAATCGTGGAGCGCCTGGTGTCTTTTTGCTCTTCTTCTCCTGCTAAGGAGATGGCTCGTTCTATTGCTCCTTTTTCTCCTGAGGAGGTTCATCTTAAAACCCAGGAAGCCCGAGAAGCCCTGGATATGGTTCAATTTGATGGGTCTCTGAGTCTTCGAGGGTTGCCCGACCTTCGTTCTCTTTTTCCCCGGATAGAAGTGGTGGATGCCTCCCTCAGTCTGGAAAATTTAATAGAAATCTTGCATTTTTTCCGATTGAGTCTGGAAATTCGGGGAGAAGCAAAAGAGCGAAAAATAAAGGAGAAATATCCTTCCCTTTCTCCGCACTTTGACAGAATAAAAGATTTTCGTCCTCTGGTAAAGAAAATGGAGAAAGTTATTTCTAAAGAGGGCTATATTTTAGATACGGCGAGCGACAGACTCTGGGAGCTGAGGAAGAGAATAAAATTTCTTCAGAACAGGATTGTGAAAGAATTAGAAGAAATGCTTAACAGCTCTCAACTGGCTCCTCTTCTTCAAGATAGGATTTACACCCAGAGACGGGGACGGTACGTCATTCCTTTGAAAATTCAGTATCGCAATGCTATAGATGGTTTGATAATAGATCATTCTTCCAGTGGCTCAACGGTTTTCATCGAGCCAGCCAGGATTCTGGAACTGGACAACGAACTGGAATTGAATCGGTTGCAGGAAGAAGAGGAAATAGCTCGTTTACTCCGTGAGTTAACTGCTGAGCTTCGCCCCTTTTTGGAAGAAATAAAGGAGACTTATGAGACTTTAGTCTATCTGGATTTATTGCAAGCTAAAGCTAATTTGGGTAACTCGTGGAGAGGGAGAGTACCTCAGTGGGGGGAAAGGCTGATAATTCGTGGGGGTCACCATCCTTTACTGGGAGAAAAAGCGGTTCCTTTTGATTTGGAATTATCTCCGGATAAATCTATTTTAGTGATAAGCGGGCCTAATGCTGGAGGCAAAACAGTTCTTTTGAAAAGCGTGGCTTTGATAGTTTTCCTGACTTTCTGTGGCATTCCCCCGCCTTTAGAGGAAGGTTCATCTCTTCCTCTTTATAATTACCTTTTTGTAGATATCGGTGACCATCAAGACCTGGAAAACGAATTAAGCACTTTTACCTATCGTTTGAGTAGCTTAAAAAAAGCGCTGCAGGAAGCCGAGAGTCCGGCACTGTTTTTAATTGATGAATTGGGAGGAGGAACAGACCCGGCGGAAGGTTCTGCTCTGGCTATAGCTATTCTTCAGTATCTCCGAAAAAGAGGGATTACCACTCTCGTGACCACTCATCTTCCTGCAGTGAAACAATATGCTTTTCGAGAAGAGGAGGCTGTCCCGGCATCTCTGGCGTTCGATCCTCAAACTTTAGAGCCTACTTATCAGCTGGTGGTGGGAGAAATTGGCCCCAGCTATGGAATTCATATTGCCGAAAGAGTGGGTATTCCTCCGGAAATAATTCAAACTGCTCTCACTATCGTAGATAAAAAAGAATGGGAATTCAACCAGCTTCTTCTTCTCTATCCCAGCGCCGGGAGGATTTGAATAGATTAGTAGAGGAGTATGAAAGTAAGTTAAGAGAGCTTTCCCGGAAAGAGGAAGAATTAAGGCGGAAAGAAAAAGAACTGGAGAAGAAAAGGGAGAAAATAGAAAGAGAGGAAAGAGAAGAGTTTGCTGACTATCTTCGAAAGACCCGGAGAGAAATATCTCAGCTGGTAGGAAAGCTGAGGAAAGAAGAAAGACTGAACCAGGAAGAATATCAAAAGTTAAGAAAGCGTTTGAGAGAAGAGGAAAAGCGGTGGGAAGAATTAGCTGGAGATGCAATGGTTTCTTCTCCTGAGGAAAACTGGCAGGAGGGAGAAATAGCCACAATAGATTTTCTTAGGCAAACCGGTAAAATTATTTCTCTGGATTTCAAAAAGAAAGAGGCGCTGGTGGAAGTAGAAGGAAGAAAGGTTAAAACTTCTTTTTCTCACCTTGAGAAAATGGAAAAAGAAGAAAACGAAGAAAATGATTTCTCTTCCTCCACGGCTATTAATTATTCCCCCTTGCCCCGGGTTAAAAACCAGGTAGATATAAGAGCGCTCAGTCGGGAGGAGGCCCGGGAGGAGTTAGAGCGATATTTTGACCAGGTAATTCTCGCTGGATTTCAGACTGTTCATATAATTCATGGAAAAGGAGAGGGGGTTCTCCGTGAAGTCACTCATCAGTTTTTACGCGACCACCCCTATGTGGAAAGCTTCCGTTTGGGGTATCCAGAAGAAGGAGGAATTGGAGTTACCGTAGTTACCTTTAAATCTTAATCTCCTGTACACCCACTACACCATTCTCTGGGTTCTGTTCCCGCTTTAAAAGGAATAGTAACTGTATTGCAACCAGGGGATGGTAACTTCCCGCTTCTCATGCACACATTGACTTCTCTTACTCCCGGAGAAGGGTAAAAATCATGAACCGGAATATCTTTGTGAGCCTCCTTCATTATCTTAGAAAACAAGGGAGCAGCTATTACTCCTCCGGTTTTTCGAGGACCTAAGGGAGTGCGGTCATCGTTACCTAGATATATTCCGCAGACTAAATCAGGAGTAAAACCCACAAACCAGGCATCAATGAAATCTTCAGTACTTCCAGTTTTGCCTCCTGCTGGCCGGTCTATTCTGGCCGCTTTTGCTGTCCCTCGCTCTATTACTCCTTGCAGGAGACGAGCCATGATGTAGGCAGTATCTTCTGATAGAGCTCTGCGTAAAATCCTTTGACCCTCATAGAGAACTTCTCCGGAAAAATTCTCTATCCTTAAAATGGCGATGGGTTCAGGAACCAGGCCTCTGTTGGCAAAAGCGCAATAAGCATTGGTTAGCTCTAAAAGATTTACCTCTGAAGTTCCTAAGGCTAGGGATAAATCTCGGCGAAGTTCGCTTGTGATTCCCATTTTACGAGCATAACTTATTACTTTATCCACTCCGGAAGCCTGGAGAAGTTTTATGCCGATTATATTTACTGATTTTTCTAAAGCTTCTCTTAAGGTAATAGGGCCGTTGAAAGTTTTTTCATAGTTTTGAGGTTTCCAGCCATTGGGGAAAATTAGAGGTTCGTCTACTAAAATTGTACTGGGTGTAAAACCACTATCTAGGGCAGCAGAATAGATAAAGGGTTTGAAGGTAGAGCCGGGCTGACGGTAAGCCTGCACTGCCCGGTTAAATTTGCTTTCGTCATAATCTCTTCCTCCCACCATAGCTTTGATGTAGCCAGTTTGAGGTTCGATGCACAGAATGGCTCCTTGGTATTCACTTTCTTCTAAAGCTTGGTTAGCTATTTTTTGAATGTCTAAATCTATGGTGGTATATATTTTTAGCCCTCCACCAAATATAGTTTCTTCATCATAACTTTTTTGCAATTCTTTAAGGAGGTAATCTACAAAGTAAGGAGCAATGGAGCGATTTTTCTCCCGTCCAGAAAGAACTATAGGGGTGGAGAGAGCTTCTTCTAAATGTTCTTGGGAAATAAACCTCATTTCTTTCATTCTCCTCAGCACTCTTCTCTGTTGTCTCTGAGCAGTAGCTAAATCTACGTAAGGGGAAAAATTTCCTGGAGAACGAGCTACTCCAGTTAACATGGCTATTTCTGCCAGGTTGAGCTCTTCTAAGTTTTTTCCAAAATAGATTCTAGCAGCAGCTTTTACCCCGTAGGCACCATGCCCAAAGTAAATCTGGTTGAGATAAGCTTCTAATATTTCATTTTTAGTGTATTTTTTTTCCAGGGTAAAAGCTAAAAACATCTCTTGTATTTTCCTTTTCCAGGTCCGCTGATGGGAAAGAAACAGATTTCGAGAAAGCTGTTGAGTTATGGTGCTTGCCCCTTCTACTATGTCCATATTTATTAAGTTTTGTAAAGCTGCTCTGATAATACCTCCAGGGTCTATACCGGGGTGACGATAAAAATTCTGATCCTCACTGGCAATAAAGGCTTTTTTTAATAAATCCGGGACCTGAGAAAGTTCAACATATTCTCTGTTTTCAGTAAAAAGCTCTGCTAAAAGGCGTCCCTCAATGTCATATATACGAGTGGTGAGAGGGGGAGAAAAATCATCCAGCTGATTGGAGACTGTTTTTAAATCACTCAAGACAAAAGCAAAGAGTAAAAACCACACCACTCCCCCTGCTAAAAGACCAGAGAGAAAAATCCATAAGGGAGAGCTGTTTTTTTTCTTTTTCATGGTTTTCACCTATTTATATAATATTGATGCGAAATCCTTTCTTTATTTAATATAATATATATAATAAAATCACTTTATGGATAAAAGTCAAGACAGAGAAAAAATCAAGAAAATCTCTCGGTCAGCTTTAATAGCTGCCCTTTATGTTTTATTAACCATTCTTCCCCCTTTTTATTCTTTTTCCTACGGTCCCATCCAGGTGAGAGTTGCAGAGTGTTTGACTGTTCTACCTTTTCTTTTTCCCGAAACTATCTGGGGTCTGGGTTTAGGTTGTTTTTTAGCCAATTTAATCGGGGGTTTAGGTTTTTATGACTTCTTTTTAGGAACTCTTTTTACCATTATAGCTGGATACCTAACATCTCGAGTTCCTTATTCTTTTCTGGCGCCTTTACCTCCTGTTTTAGTGAATGGATTTGGTGTATCTATGTACCTTTCTTTCTGGTTTAAAGTTCCTTATTTTTACTCGGTGTTTTATGTTATGGTAGGAGAAGCCGTAGCTACCTATGGTATCGGGTATCCTCTTTTGACATTTCTGACAACTAAATTAAAATATCATAGAAAGGAGTATTGATGAAATTGTCCCAGGAAGCGAGATTAAACAAAGACATTGCGCTCATTGAGCGAGGAGTAGAAGAAATCATTGGAATAGAAGAATTGAAGAAGAAGTTATTACGTTTTTACCAGACCGGTAAGCCCCTGGTGGTAAAAGAAGGTTTTGACCCCAGTGCTCCTGATATTCATCTGGGGCATACTGTTACTTTAAGGAAATTGCGTCAATTTCAGGATTTAGGGCATCAAGTAGTTTTTTTAGTTGGTGATTTTACGGGAAGAATTGGAGACCCTACCGGTAAAAGTGAAACCCGTCGGCAACTGACTGAAGAAGAAGTCAGGCAAAATGCCGAAACCTATACTCAGCAGATTTCTAAAATTCTTGATTTACAAAAAATTATCATCGAATTCAATAGCAAGTGGTTGAGCAAGTTAACCCTTGCTGACTTGATTGAGATTACTTCTCGTGTTACCGTGGCCCGGATGCTGGAACGAGAGGATTTTGCTAAAAGACTGAAAGAGGGAAAACCGATAGGATTGCATGAGTTTCTTTACCCGGTGATGCAGGGTTATGACTCTATTGCCCTTCAAGCTGATGTAGAGTTAGGGGGAAGAGACCAGCTCTTTAATCTTTTAGTGGGTCGGGATTTGCAAAGAGAATTTGGCCAGGAACCTCAGGTGGTAATAACTATGCCTCTTTTAGAAGGAACTGATGGGGTAGAGAAAATGAGCAAGAGCCTGGGTAATTACATTGGCATAGATGAGCCTCCTTTTACTATGTTTGGTAAGATTATGTCCATTCCTGACTCTCTGATTGAAAAGTATTTTCTTCTATTGACTGATGTTCCGATGGAAGAAATTCGGAGGATGAAAGCTGAATATGAAAAAGGTGAACTTCATCCCCGGGATTGGAAAAAAAGATTAGCTTTTGAGCTGGTTCGGATGTATCACGGAGAAGAAAAGGCTCTTCTCTCACAAGAAGATTTTGAACGAGCTTTCAGCCATAAAGAAATGCCCGAGGAGGCGCAGGAAATAGTAATTTCCTCTTCTATTCTTAAAGAGGGGAAAATCTGGATTTTAAAACTTCTCCAGAAAACTGGCGTTTCCTCTTCCAACACTGAACTGCGGAGGCTTATCGAACAGGGTGGAGTATACTTTAACGGGGAAAGAATTCAGGATGTGAATACTGACCTTCCAATAAAAGATGGTGATTACTTAAAAGTAGGCAAAAAAGGCTTTTTCCGGATTAAATTGGAAGATTGATTTTGCAGTAAGTGGTGATATCTTAACAATCACTCTCATCTAACCTTTTTCTTTCATCTGTTGTTGCGAGTCTCGCTATTCTTTCCCATGGCGAGTCCTGTCAGTTGTTTTTGTGAGCACTGAGGGAGAAACAGTTTCTCCCTCAGTAATTTTTTTAGATTTTTTTGTCTTTTTAATTCTATGCCACAGATTCCTTCTCTCTAGATATTTCCTCTATTGATGAGGAAGAGGAGAAGGAGGCACTCTCCCTCTCAAGCTATCTATATTTTGGAATATTATAATTATAATCTTATATCCGTCCTGATAGCTTTTATTTCCTGACGATAGAGTGAAAGCGGAGATAATAAATAATGGAGTAGAAAAAGACGAGAATGACCAATTTTAAATCAGGCTTTTTTCATCTTAATTTCTTTAATTATAATGTTTCTTGTTGATTTGATTACTTATCAGAGAGGAAAAATTCTGTTACAATTAGGGATATTTATAACCGGGCAAAGGCCTGAAAAGAAGACTAACTATAAACTTAGAAGGTGAGGAGCTTATGAGCGAGAAAAGAGTTTTTGTTTTTAACCCCGGTCCGGCGGCTTTACCGCTACCTGTTCTACAACAAACCCAGGAAGAGATGTTGAACTTTCGGGGAACAGGGATGTCCATTCTGGAAGTGAGTCATCGCTCCCAGGAATTTGAAGAAGTTTTAAATAGTGCTGTAGAGAGGATAAAAAGACTCCTTGGCCTTGATGAGCGTTTCCATGTGCTTTTTATGCAGGGAGGAGCAAGCTTGCAATTCGCCATGATTCCTATGAATTGTGCAGATAACAAAAAGCCTGTCGCTTATGTTGACACTGGCTACTGGGCAACAAGAGCAATTAAAGAAGCACAGAATATAGTGGATGATGTAGCAGTAGTGGCTTCTTCCAAAGATAAAAATTATATTTATATTCCTAAAAATATAGTGCTGGAGAAAGATTTTTCTTATCTTCACATTACTGCAAATAACACCATAAAAGGCACTCAATGGTGGAAATTTCCGGAAACTGGAAATATTCCTCTGGTTGCCGATATGTCATCCGATATTTTTAGCAGAGTTTTCGACCCCAACCCTTTCGGGATTATTTATGCCGGAGCTCAGAAAAATGCCGGTCCTGCAGGAGTGACCATAGCTATTGTTAGGGAAGATATGCTGGAGCGAGTTCCGCAGAATTTACCCACCATGCTGAAATATTCCACTTTTGTAGAAAGTAACTCTCTTTACAACACTCCTCCTTGTTTTGCGGTTTATGTAGTAGAATTGGTCACTCGGTGGCTGGAAGAAACTATAGGGGGCATTGCTAAAATGGAAGAAATAAATAACAAAAAGGCTCGTTTGATTTATGACTATATAGACAGTCAGGATTTCTATAAAAATCCAGTGCAGCCGGAAGATCGTTCCTGGATGAATGTTATATTTACTCTGCCTTCTTTAGAATTAGAAAGTAGTTTTATTAAGGAAGCTACTCAAGAGGGGTTAATCGGTCTTAAAGGTCACCGCTCGGTGGGAGGGTGCCGTGCATCTCTTTATAATGCTGTTACTCTCGAGGCGGTAGAGGTGCTGGTAGATTTTATGAAGGAATTTGTTCGACGAAATGGATAGATAGTTTTTGGAAACGTTTTGTGGTATAATCTTCCGCGGGGGGCGAATAGCTCAGAGGGAGAGCACTTGCCTTACAAGCAAGGGGTCGGAGGTTCAAGTCCTCCTTCGCCCACCAGAGCTGTAATGCTTGCAGAAAGCGCATTCCAGATTGAGCAACTTTTCACCGGAAGCCTGGTTTTTGGTGAGTCAAGCGAACACTTTGAAAACCAAAAAAGAAACGTTATGGACTGCTTGTCTCGAGGATTTTCTTTTATCTGGAAGGGTGGAAGGTAAAAAGGCTAAAACTCTGGAATGGTATAAAGTAATACTTACCCCTTTTGTAAACTACCTAAACCAAGAAGGACTTAGCCAGCTCACCTTACGAAAGTATGTCAATAGCCTCTACGACCGCTTGAAAATTACCTCAGTTGATGCTCACGTACGTGCTATCAAGGTTTTTCTCAACTTTTTGTATAAGGAAGGCTACTGGGAAGAAAACTTGAGCTCTACCCTCAAACGCCCTCGTCTACCTAAACAATTTCCCCACGTCCTCAATGATGAACAAGCTAACCTTTTACTCAAGGCGCCAAATAAGAAGACCTGGGAAGGCTATCGGAACTATGTTATGTTGCTTACCTTTTTAGACACCGGAATAAGGCTTTCTGAGTTGCTTGCTCTAACTATTGATCGAACTAATCTTATGCGTGGGTCTCTGTTGGTGGAGGGAAAAGTAGAAAAGGACAGAGAAGTTTGTGCGGGAAAAACTTTGCGTAAAGAAATGAGCCGGTGGTTAAAAAGGAGGGGCTTATGTCTTTACGAAGGCCGGTGTTT
>NZ_JAAYFP010000037.1:0-2217 GCF_012728195.1 Candidatus Sordicultor fermentans | reverse complement strand
CTCAAAAACCGGATAACCATCATCTGTTAATTCTCGCCTTTCTAAAAATATTTTTGGTTCAGGGTAAAATGAAACGAAAATACCTTCTGGTGCTCGCACAAACAGATGGTAACGTGCAGGAAGAAGGGGTAAAGATTCTATATCAGGACGTGCCCATACCGCTATATTAACGAGACTGGTAATACACTGACGTTCTTCATCTGAAGGATTATTCTTATCCACAAGCTGTTTAACACACTCTTCGAATTTTTTTGCCCCCTCTTCCAGTATTCTTTTTAACTTTAAAATTTTCTCATCCCTTGAGAGTATTTCATAGAGGAACCTTCTTGCATCACCATTACACCGTTTTTTGGACTCATTTAGAATATTTTCCGGAATACCAAATTTTTCACACACTTTATAACATTGTTCTAAAAGGGAATCTTCGGAGCTTTCTCGAATTATCTTATCTAATTGTGAATACAGCTGAGCTGGGCAATTCAGCGTGGATTTTTCGACCATAGTTTTGATTCTTTCTCCCTTTATTACGTCTTGTCGTTGGGAATTTTGTGGCTCAAATTCAAATCTTTCGCCGAAAAGTTTAGTAGCAAACTCTGCCACTTTACTAAAATCTTCTTCTTCTTTTACAAGTGTTGCACTGGTTGCGATGCACTGTAAATCACCTTCCATATTTTTACAAACTCTGTCTTTCAGACGGCGAATTAGCATTGCCATCTCAATACCAGATGCTCCGCTGTAAATATGCGCCTCATCCAGGACTAAGAACTTCCAATTCTTCGCATATTCGCCATCAAAAAAGGGTGAATCTTTTGGTCTTAAAAGCAAATATTCAAGCATTGCATAATTCGTTATGAGGATGTGCGGTGGATGTTCCCGCATTTCCTCTCTCGAGAGAAGCTCACTCTTTACAGGCTCTATACCTGGATTTCTATGCCTGAATTGTTCTTCTCCCCTTTCTTTAGTTTCTGGCGTGTCTCCCACATATCTTCCAAAAGTAATATTCACATCTGGTGCCTTATCTTCCATAATTCTTGCTATTTCTCTAAGTCTTCGTAACTGGTCATTTGCCAATGCATTCATAGGATATAACAGAAGAGCGCGAACTCCAGGTGTTAGTTTTCCCTCTTTATGCTCTCTTAAGAGATAGTTATAAATGGGAATAAGAAAACATTCTGTCTTTCCACTGCTTGTACCTGAAGCAATAACCACATTGCAACCACTAAGTATTTTCCTAAGTGCTTTCTCTTGGTGCAAATATAAGGGATTGTCCCTTAAATAAGGAAGAGCATCATAAATGAAACTTTCTAATCTCTCAGCTAATAATTTCTCTTGAATCAAATCTTTCAGGTAACAACCGTTTTTAAATGGGGGAGTTGCTTCTAATATGGGGCCATTTATAAACCAGAACTTCTCAGCTTCTTGATAGAATAGCCTCCGCAGTTTTGTGTCTCTTAAACGTAAAGCACTTGTCAAATATCTAATATAACTTTCTTTAATATTTTGTGTTAACTTAATTGGGTCTATTGCCATTCTTAATTACCTCCATTTTAAATACTGAAAGACTACTCATATAAGTAAAATTCTTCTTCATGGACCTCAAGCATGTGTTTTAGATGTTCTTCTTCATTTGGATTTTTAAAATGTTTCCTGCACAATTTACATTTACGAAAACGTGGAAGGTCTGGAATAACATTCTTTCTAATTTCATCAGTGTCAGTAATAACTCGGAACATTATCTTGGCCAGTCCTTTACTTCTATCAGCTTTAGGGCAATATTCTTCAATATGAGAGCAAATCAAAGTTGTTGGATTACTGGGGTCATCTCCTCTGACGTAGAGACCACAATAAGAACATTTATAAATTTTTACTGGAAGATTGGAATCGTACTCTCGCAGTTCTTCTAAAGTAAGTGGTTCGACAAACTTTTGAAGATGAACTTGCTTTATATGAGATATAATGTCTTCCCTCTCATATGATGCAAAACCACATAGTTTACATCTCAGAAGAGGTGGAGCAATGTCTAAAACTTTAATTTCATATAATAATCGATTTTCTTTTAGACTCAGGATTTTAGCTCCAAGCGCCAGCGCTTCTTTGTTTTTATTAATAGTGTCGTAAAAATGATTTAAAAGGAGACCATAAATTATACCTTTTCGGATAAATTTTGCCTCTTGCAACTTTTGGCCATCTGCTTCAAGTATGGCCACAAAATTGTAT
>NZ_JAAYFP010000036.1:0-9850 GCF_012728195.1 Candidatus Sordicultor fermentans | reverse complement strand
CCTCCTTTTCTCCTCTGGGGAGTTCTTTTAGCTTTGTACTTCTTAGCTTCCATCATTAGATTTTCTTCCTTCATAATCCTTCTTACTCGTTTCTCATTGATAACTATATGATAACTATGTTTCTTAGCCGGGCGGTTATCCTTCTATATCCCCAGAAAGGATGAAGAGTCTTGATTTCTTTATCTCTGCATTTTTTTCTTTAACTTTTCTTTCTGCTTTTTCGGTTGTCTGTCTTTTTCAAGATGTGTAATAACTGCTTCTTGCTATACCCAGAGCTTCACAGGCAGCTTTAATTGTATACCCTTCCTTTTTTAGCTCATCCAGATGCTATTTTTATAGTCAACAGTGTAAGGACGACAGGAGCGCTTCTAGTCTTTAAAAGAGCTTAAAATTAAAATTCCAGAGGAAATAGGAATTGTGGGTTTTGATGATTTGGAGTGGACTTCTCTTATGAACCCTCCATTAATAACTATTTCTCAGCCAATATATACCATTGGTTCTGTCGCTGCTCAATTGTTTTTTATTTTTATAGACTACAGACCTTCAAATATTAAGAAGGAGGTGATAAGCTTATTGCAAGAGAAACAAGTAGGACAATTGCAGGAGCACTTCTTGAAGAAAATACCAGTTACTTTAGAGATTTCATAGGGGTATGAAAAGCTTGAAAAGACAGATGATGAGCTAATGGCAAGCTTAATTTAGTAAAGAAAAAAATGGTAAATTACTTGACCTAAAAGGAGGCGATCTAAAAGTATAAAGCTTTATAGCTTTAAAAAGCAAAAACTACTAATATCAAGTCTTTTTATGAAAGGAGAAGGGAAATGAAAAAATTATTGTTGGTGTTTGAAATTTTAATGGTAAGTGTGATTTTAGTGGTATTTTCTATGGGCCTAAGTGGAAATGCCTTGGCTGCTTCTAAAATCGAAATCACTTTTTGGAATGGGGTAGGCGCTCCGGAGAATGTAGTACTTACTGAGCTCATCTCCAAGTTTAATGAAACCAATGAATATGGAATACATGTCAATGAAGAAATCATGGACTGGAGCACGCTTTACACCAAACTATTGCTTGACTATCGTGTAGGGGCTGCTCCGGATGTGTTGACAATGCAGCAATCAGCTCTTACTCAACAAGCTAGTTTTGGTGTGTTAGCTGATATTGGTAAATTAGCAGAAGAGGTAGGGTTCAAGAAAGAAGATTTTGTAGAAACGGCTTGGGAAGGAACACAACTAAATGGAACAAGATATGCCATTCCTCTCGATATGCATCCTCTTGCCCTATATTACAATACAAAACTCTTTAGAGACGCTGGACTGGATCCTGATAATCCTCCTAAAGATGGGGAAGAATTTTTAAGCTGTGCTCAGAAGCTAACCAAAGACGATCGATATGGGTTTGGTCTTGCTTATAGCGGAGGGATACCTTTCAGGATTTGGATGTCTTTGGTGTGGCAGCATAAGGATGGAAAAATACTTACCGATGATCTTAAGAGAGCAGCATTTGATAACCAAATAGGGATAGAATCTCTGCAATTTTTACAGGACTTAGTATATAAGTATGAAGTTGTTCCGAAAGAAGAAGCATCTCCTGATGATGATTTTGTTAAAGAGATAGTGGCAATGAATATAACAGGTCCTTGGGCTATGTACGATTTTAATAAATACGAAAGTTTAGAATATGGAACTACTCCATTGCCAGTCATATATGACCAGCCAGCAACATGGGGTGATTCACATGTTTTGGTGCTGACAGCTACGGACAATGTTCAAAAAATGGAAGCGGGGATGAAACTTATAAAGTTTCTTTCTGATGAGAGTCTGATCTGGACTCAGAAGGCAGGCCACCTGCCAGTAAGAAAAGAGGTTTTAGAGTCTGAAGAATTCAAAAATCTCAAACTATCGAAAGCTTTTGCGGAATCTCTGCCTTTTACTCACTATTATCCACCGATTGTGAAAAGAGAAGAAGTATTTGGGAGAGAAGCAACTTCACCTTTGGTAGTAATGATTGAATCAGTCATGCTCAACAGAGAAACACCGGAAAATGCGATAAGAAAAGCAGCAGATACAATAAATCAGATTTTGGCAGAGGAATGATTTGAAGCATCTATCAATAGTGAAGCTCGCTCAGTTGAAGATTGGATTAGATTAACCAAGAAAATCTAAAGACTGAGCGAGCTTCGCAGCTCAGAAGGTGGGACACATGAGAGCTAAGGTGGAAGGAAAAACAGCATTCTGGTTTCTCTTGCCGTACTTCTTTCTGTATACATTGTTTTTCCTAATTCCTTTCGTAACCTTAATTCCCATAAGTTTTACTAAGTGGAATATTATAGGAACTCCCAAATTTGTCGGTATAGAAAACTACACTAAACTATTTGGGGATAATTCGTTTTGGAAAGCATTAGGTAATACTGTTTATTACACGGTACTTGTAACAATAGTATTAACAGTATTGGGATTACTTCTTGGAATGCTTTTGAACTTAAAACTGAAAGGTAGGATATTTGCTAGAACCATTGTGCTGTTGCCTTACGTAATATCAAGTGCAGCTGCAGGGATTCTCTGGAAGTGGATATATGATAAAAATTTTGGGATTTTGAATAGTTATCTCCGGATGATAGGTGTTTCTTCACCCCCTGGGTGGCTGTCAAACCCCAAATTGGCAATACCATCGATAGTAATTATGAATTCTTGGTGGTCGGTGGCTTTTAATACCATAGTTTATCTCGCAGCATTACAGGGCATTCCTGAAGAGCTCTACGAAGCAGCAGAAATGGATGGAGCAGGTTCTTTGGCTAAATTTCGTTTTATTACCCTGCCTCTCTTGCGATATACGACAGTTTATGTGGTAGTGCTTTGTTGGGCAAATTCGTTCCAAGTATTTGATGAAATTTATATTATGACTCAGGGAGGACCAGTTGAGAGTACTGTAACCCTCGTGTTTAAGATTTTTACCACGGCCTTTAATAATTTTGAAATAGGATATGCCTCAGCTATTTCGGCTATAACATTGATATTGATATTATTGGCTAGTCTGTTTCAACTAAAAATGGGAGTCTTCCAAGATGAAGAAAAATAAGAAAAAAATAAGCCCTGGTATTGTGGCGCTGTATGTAATTTTAGTGATAGTTGTGCTTTACTATTTGATTCCTCTTCTTGTTATGGTTTCAACGTCCTTTAAGGAGGAATCTGAGGCCCTGAAAAAAACGTGGGAGTGGATTCCTAAACCATTCACTTTTGAAAACTATGTATTCATCATTGATCGATATCCTTTTTTACGTTGGACTATCAATAGTATAATTGTGACAGTGGGGACAGTCGCACTTACCTGTTTTACAGCGTTACCTGCTGGCTACGCTTTTGCCCGTCTGAATTTCCGAGGGAAAAACCTTCTGTTTACTATGTGCTTACTTACAATCATGATTCCCTTTTATGCTTATATGCCCCAGCTGTATTTACTTTTCTACCGTCTTAAGATGCTGAATACTTATATAGGCTTAATGATCCCTCTTTCTGTGAATGCATTTGCCATATTTCTCTTCCGGCAGTTTATTGTAGCCGAAATTCCCCGTGATATTGAAGATGCGGCAAAAATAGATGGTTGCAGCTATTGGGGGATACTTTTTAGGATAGTTTTGCCTTTAATTAGACCAGCAATGACTACGGCTGTTCTTTTTACTGCTTTTAAAAGCTGGAATTACCTGATGTGGCCCTTAGTTGCAACTAGCGGTGACAAAGTAAAAACTTTACCAGTGGGACTTGCTGTTAACGTGTTTGGTGTTACTACAGGAATAATGCATCAGCCTCCCTACACTATAGTTATGGCTGGTGCGTTACTTTCTATTATCATTCCTGTGGTGCTTTTTATCTTTTTGCAAAGATTTTTTGTGAGAGGAATAGTAACTAGTGGATTAAAACAATAAATTTAAATAATTAATAAGGGAGAAGGGGTGAGAAAATGGGTGTATTGATAAAACCAATAGAAAAATACTATGAAGAGCTGGAAGATGAAGTCCGAGGAGCTTTGGATGACTGCATAAATAAACTGGTTAAAATAAAGGAAAGTGGCGGTAATATAGTGGTGGCAACTGGGAGTGGGCCCAATATTCATGAAGGAGTCACGACGCTAATAGCAGAGCTAATTAAAAAAGGTGTAATCGATGGTGTCATAACCAGTTCAGCGGTTATCGCTCATGAGCTAGCCGGGACTCTGGACAGAGTTAAGAGGGTGGATGGAAAGAAGCTGGGTCTCAGCACAGATTTTCTTCCTCGAGGAGATGTTTTTGAATTCACTCAAATGACTGCTGAAGAAATAGAAAAACTCGAAAGAGAAATGGTCATCGATAAAGAATTAATAAAGAAAGGTGAGAATTTAGAGGGCGACATCATTATAAAAGCCGCTGGAAATGTGGCCTATCCTATGGGCTTGCGGACAGAAAGGATTTCCCGGGAAATCCTTTCTGTCTCTTTGGCATACGGATTACCTTTTGAGCTTGTCGCAGGATTTGGTTGTGATCAAAGGACAATGTTGGGAATCGGAGCAGAAAAAAATATACCGGTGATGGTTAGTGTGCCTCAATTAATTGGAGGAGGAACAGTAGGGCTTTCGATTGGTGACAGTATACCTATTTCGGAGAGATGTATGCGTATAGCCCTATTGCTTGAGAAGGCTGACGCCGTCATAGAATCAGCAGTTGCTCTCACTCAAGAGATACACGATGGCCCGTTTGAGTGTTATACTGGTCATGGTATCTGGCCAAACTGGGATGGATATAGAACTTACAGTTTGAAGGAAAAGGTGTTAGTAAGGATTGACCTGGACGTTAACCTGAAAGACGCATGGATAAAAGAAAGAGAAGGCGGAATGGTTCAAAAATCCATTAATATGGGGAAGCCAAAAACTAAAGTCCTTGGTGTTCCTTTCCGGATGGAGATGTCTGGATTCGCTCGTCTGGAGCAAAGCGTGCCTATTGTAGGAGACATAGGGGTAATATGGCCCATAATGGCTTGGAAAATCTGTGAAGCACTGAACATCTCCCTTGATTTTATCAGTTATCCTCAGGAATCGGAAGAAGGTAAAAAAATGCGGGAGTGGATAGTAGAGAATGTTAAACCTTTTGATAAGGAAACATTTCTTGAAAAAACTAAAAATGGACTTCCTATAATCCGCGAAGGGAGAAAATAAACATGAAAACTATTGGTGTAATACCTGCTCGTTATAGTTCTACGAGACTACCGGGAAAGCCACTTGTTGATATATGTGGAAAACCAATGATTCAACATGTCTATGAGAGAGCTAAAAAATCGAGTTCATTAAATGATGTTGTAGTTGCAACCGATGATGAAAGGATTGTCCATACAGTTGTAGATTTTGGAGGGAAAGCGGTACTGACATCACCCACTCACCTCTCAGGAACCAGTAGAACTGCAGAAGTGGTTAAAGAAATGGAAGTAGATATAGTTGTTAACATACAGGGAGATGAGCCATTGGTTGATTCTCGAATGATCGATGAAGTAGTAGAAGTCATGGTGAAAGACGAGAATATTCCTATGGCCACGTTGTGTTATGAAATTTCTGAAGGTAACGAGTTTGACAACCCCAACGTGGTTAAGGTGGTGTTTGATAAAAATAATTTTGCTCTGTACTTTTCGCGATCTCTCATTCCTTTTCCCAGAAACCGGGAGAGTTTCAAATGTTACGAGCACATTGGAATATATGTTTATAGAAAACCTTTTCTGATGGAGTATATTGAAGCGGAGGATACGCCACTACATCTGACTGAGTCGTTGGAGCAACTTAAGGCTTTGGAGTTAGGCTATAAAATAAAAGTGGTAGAGACAAAATACCGGTATGAAGGTCTTGGTGTGGATACCGAGGAAGATCTGGAGAAAGTTCGAGAAATATTAAAAAAAGGAGTTGATTAGCAATAACAGAATCCCAGTTTGTTTTCACTAGTACTCAGAAATATCCCACCTGTCACTCTTCTACCATTTGTGAGTTGGCCAACGGAGATTTATTGACGGCATGGTATGCCGGTAGAGAAGAAGGTTCTGAGGATTCAGTGATTTTGGGGAGCAGACTAAAAGCGGGAAATGATCGATGGGAACCCTTCAGTGTTTTAGTTAATGTTGCAGGGCATGCAGCAGGAAATCCCAGGATATTTGTCGGGCCTGATGAAGCAGTGTGGCTTTTAGCCCCTGTAAACTACGGACGGTGGTGCCAAGGAGGCACTTACCTGTTTCTTAAAAGATCCTATGATGATGGTTGCACATGGACGGATTTAGAATTTTTTATAAAGAGGAAAGGAATTTTAGGTAAAAATAAGCCTCTTCACCTCAAGACAAGGCCTGAAGTGTGGATTATACCAGCAGAGTATGAGAAAAAATGGGTAGCTACATTTGTTTGTTCTCATGATGGAGGAAAAAAGTGGAAAATCTATGGAGACATAGGGGAAAGAGAAAGATTATTACTTGACCAGCCCACTATAGTAGAGCTGAGCGATGGTTCTATATTAGCTTACATGCGCTCTTGGGAAGGATGGATTTATAAGTCTTGTTCTCATGATGGAGGAAAAAGCTGGAGCTTTGCAACAAAAACCAGTCTTCCCAATAATAATAGTGCCATAGACATGGTAAAACTGGATTCTGGAGAGTTAGTTTTGGCTTTTAACCCCACAGGATTGGGAGAAGATGGGAAGCAAAGTGTTGGTCAATCTTCTAAAAACATTAGAAATGTAGATACTGGAAAACTGGATAAAGAGAGTCGTAAACAACTAATCCGTGTTATCCGAAAATTATCTCCTTCTCACCAGGACAATAGTGGTCTATATCCTCCTTGGGGGCCTCGAACACCACTGAGTTTGGCAGTGTCAAAAGATGAGGGAGAATCATGGCAATTGATTATGGACCTAGAAAACCAAGAGGGAGAATATAGCTATCCAGCAATAATTCAGGATAAAAATAAAAGAATACACATAGTTTATACTTACAACCGACTTGCCATTAAGCATGTGTGCCTTGGGGTGGATGATATTCTTAAATTTAATTTCCATAAGTAAATGGCCAGGAGGATATAATCTCAGGCATAGATATATACCTCTTTTGGAAATCAGGAAGTACTTTTGCCAAAATATAATCAGAAAGGAAGGAAACTAATGAAACATTTAGAAGGAATTAACCCGGCAATCCTTACTTTGTTCAATGAGGATTATTCTGTTGATTATGAAGGAATGGAAGCTCTGTTAGATTTTTTAATGGACGCAAAAGTAAATGGGGTATATGTCTGTGGGACAACTGGAGAATTTCCTCTCCTTGCTTTAGAGGAGAGAAAAAAAATAGCTGAGACAGTGGTAAACCATGTAAAAGGGAAAATTACTGTTTATGTTCACATCGGAAGTATCACAACGGGAGATGCTGTAGCATTAGCTAAACACGCTTACGCTTGTGGAGCTGATGGGATAGGAGCTTTGTCTCCTTATTACTATTCCTATTCAGAAGATGAGCTTTTTAGGTATTTTTCTAAAATAGCCAATTCTCTACCTCAGGATTTTCCGGTCTACCTTTACAATATTCCCCAGCGTACTGGAAACCGGATTGATCTTTCTCTATTTGTTAAACTTGTGGAAAACTGCCCTAATATTGTAGGCATAAAAGACAGCAGTGGGAGTTTAACTACGGTTATGGAGTATCTTTTAGCTTTCCGAGAAAAAGATGTAATGATTATCGAGGGAGCAGATGAGCAGCTTTTAAGCGGGTTAAGCGCTGGGTGTAAGGGAAGCATCAGTGGGAATGCCAATGTCTTTCCTGAATTGTTTACTAAATTATGGAAAGAATTCAAGGAAAATAGACTCGAAGAAGCAAGAGAAACTCAGTTAGATATAGCAAAGATAGTTAACGTTCTAAAATATGGTAACATTCCTCTCCTCAAGTATGCTCTTAAGCTACGAGGTATTGGAAATGGCATCTGCAGAGAAGCCTTCAGTACTGTATCAAGCAATGAAACGGTAGAGGGAATAATTAATTGGGCAGAAACTATATTTTAGCTAATAGTTTATGAATGCAGTAGCGGTGAGAGGCAAAGTTTTGTCCCTCACCGCTACTTATTTTTCAAACCCGTTTTTCTTGCTTTCTCTATGTTTTCCGAATAGGATAACAAATTTTGCTACACCGCATCAGCACTCACAGGTGAGAGAAATTGACTCATATAGAGGTCGTAGTAAAAACCACGGGTGGCCATGAGCTCCTCGTGATTTCCCTGTTCTACAATCCGGCCCTGGTTCATAACCAGTATGGTGTCAGCATCGCGGATAGTGGATAATCGGTGAGCAATGACGAAGCTGGTGCGGCCTTGCCTCAGCTCGGCCATGGCTTTCTGGATAAGCATCTCGGTGCGGGTATCTACAGAGCTCGTGGCTTCATCCAGTATCAATATCTTGGGATCAGCTAAAAAAGCCCGGGCTATGGTCAGCAGTTGTTTTTGCCCCTGAGATATATTAGAAGCATCTTCAGTAAGTACAGTATCGTATCCTTGAGGTAGAGTTCTGATAAAGTGGTCTACGTATGCTGCCTGAGCCGCTGCTACTATTTCTTCATCTGTGGCTCCTTCCTTGCCATAGGCAATGTTATCCCTTATAGTGCCATTAAATAGCCAGGTGTCCTGCAGCACCATACCGAAGATCTTGCGCAGGTCGTCTCGCCTCATGTCTCGGATATCTACACCATCTATGGTGATGCGTCCGCTATCTATCTCATAAAAGCGCATGAGCAGATTAACCAGCGTTGTTTTACCAGCTCCGGTGGGGCCTACTATAGCCACAGTTTGGCCGGGCTGGGCATCCAGATTCAAATCCTCGATTAAAGGAGTATCGGGGTGGTAGCTGAAGTATACATGCTCAAATCTTACATGTCCTTTTACATTTTCCAGCACTACCGGGTTTTCGGTATCCGGTATTTCTTCCTCTTCATCCAGCAGTTCAAACACTCGCTCTGCAGAAGCAACAGTAGATTGCAAAACGTTTGTGATGCTGGCAACCTGAATCACCGGTTGGGTAAACCGTCGGGAATACTGGATGAAAGCTTGCACACCACCCAGAGTGATAAGGCCGGTGGCTACACGTATTCCGCCTACCACACATATTACCACATAATTTACGTTGTTCAGGAAATTTATAGCCGGACGTATGATGCCGGATATAAATTGAGCTTTAAAACTGGCTTCATAAACTCTCTCATTCTCTTCGTCAAAGCGCTCTATGGTTTTATCTTGCTGGTTGAATGCTTCAATGATGTTATGACCGGTAAATGCCTCTTCTATATGACCATTTAAAGCACCGGTGCTGTCCCACTGGGCTATAAAGTATTTCTGAGACCGCCTGACCACAAACATGGTTACCAGAAGTGACAGAGGTATAATGGCCAGCGATATCCATGATAGAAGTGGACTTATGGAAAACATCATAATCAGTACCCCTATGACTGTTACCACAGCGTGTATCACCTGGGTGATACTCTGCTGGAGGGTATGAGCTATATTATCTACATCATTGGTTACGCGGCTTAAGATATCGCCGTGAGGATGGTTGTCGTAATATTTTAAAGGCAACCGGGCAAGTTTGGTATCTATGTCCCGCCGCAGTCGGTATACAGTATTCTGGGCTACGCCGGCCATGGTATATTGCTGCAACCATTGAAAGAAAGCAGCCAGAAGATATACAGTTAAAAGGATAAGCAGTATACGCAGCAAGGCGTTGAAGTCTACCCCTTTCCCCGGGGTTACATCCATTGCCGACAACATCTCGGCTAACTGGTCCTGTCCTTTAGCCTTTAGCTCGGCTATAGCCTGCTCTTTGGTCATG
>NZ_JAAYFP010000035.1:0-11152 GCF_012728195.1 Candidatus Sordicultor fermentans | reverse complement strand
GCCTTTATAGTGATAACTATTAATTGAAGGAGGTGATAGGATGAGAAGGAATGCCATTCCTTTTGATACTCTCCTTCAATTAGCAGAAGAATTTTGCGCCGAGAAAGAGCTAAATAATAATAAGAAAAGAAGAGGTAGACCTCCTCTTTATCCCTTACCTCTTATCTTAGCTATAGGCTATGGAAAACAATGCTTAAACTCTCCTATAGACGAGAGAAGCAATTCTGCGTAGCCTTATTTCTCAATCCTTACCTGATTTCTCCACTTTACATTATAGAGTGTCTAAGATTACTGAAGATTTATGGATAGAATTCCTAAACTGGTTAGCCAGGAGAAGCAAAGAATTAAAAGAAGTAGAATTTCCATTAGTAGACGGAACAGGATGGGGATATGGTTTACCGATCTACCAGAGGATAAAAAGAGGAGCTGAAGTAAGGAAGATAAAATCTCATGTAAAAGGGGTAGTAGTTTTAGGACTAAATGAAAAAGGAGAGAGAATAGTCCTGGGAGCATCTTTAGATAAAGCATATTCTCCGAGAGGAACTTATTTCTGCAATGGTTAAGAAAGAGAAGACCAAGAGATAAACAAGGACTCTATCTAGTAGGAGATAAGCTCTATGGAATGAGTACTGAGGTTATAAAAGAAGTAATGGAAAGAGGTTGGATACCAGTAATAAAAGTAGAGGAGAGCTTGCATAGAGGTATAAGAGATAAACTGAGAAAGATAGCTCTAAAAAGCTATACTATTCATCAGGAAATCTATAAGAAACGCTGTCTTATAGAATCTTTCTTTGGAACTACCAAAAGAATGTTCGGAAGCTATCTTGAAGAACGTACTGAAAAGATGGCCTTTAATGTAGTATTTACTCAACTTGCTCTCTGGAATATAGGAAATATCCTTTTTATTCTCTTTATAACCCTAAAGTATAGGAATAATTTTCAAACAGTCTCCCGAAGGGGATTGACTTTAAAATTAAGTGCTATAAAATAAAGTTATGTTTTTGTGAATTTTCTTGCGAGCTTTTTCTCAAAACACATAAAAAAGGAAAGGAGGGTCGACTTGCTGTTCAAAATTAAAATCAGTTAGCTTTATATTTGGGAGGTGATAAGCAAACAAAAATAGTAAGCTGATGTATCTTATGAGAAGCGAGTATGTAATGTGAAATAGATAATATAAACGTAAATTTTGTGGAGGTGGGAAAAAGATGAAAAGATCATTAAAAAGCTTTGGGTTTTTTTGTGTGTTAGTACTTTGCATATTAACTGTTCCTACGATCATTTTTGCTGCAGATAATCCTGTCAAAGTGGTACATGTGGCTCTGGGCAATTACGGCGATCACTGGGTTCAGCTTGTTTCTGGAGCGCGTGAAATGGCTAAAGCATTGGGTGTTGACTTAACTACTTTAGATGCTCAGATGTCTAGCAACAAACAGGTTCAGATGTTAGACAATGCTATTAATATGAAACCAGATGCAATTTTTATCGATCATGGAGAAGGAACTGCTTTGAAGCCGGGAATCCAAAAAGCAATGAATATGGGTATACCGGTAATTATTTTTGATGTTATAGTTGATGTTGACGTTACTTCGGAAATATCTCAGGATGATTATATGCTGGCTTATATGAGCCTTTCTAAATTAGCGCAGGATATAAATGGTGAAGGAAACATAGTAGTTGTAACATTATCTGGAGTAGCACCCTTGGAAAGAAGAATGAGGCTTTTGCCTTTAATTCTGGAGAGATACCAGAAAATTAAAGTTATACAACAGATAGCTCCAACCTTTGGCTCAGCAGTGATTACGGAGACGATGTCACTGATGGAAGCAGTTCTAAGAGCTCATGCTGGTGAGATTGACGCGGTTTGGGCACCTTATGACCAGCTCTCAATAGGAGCTTTAAATGCTATAAAACAACAAAATCTTGCAATTCCTGTTTATGGAGTGGATGTAAGTCCTTACGACCTTTCTTTAATGGCTGAAGAAGGAAGCAATTGGAAAGCTACAGCTGCATGTGATCCCTCTGAAATAGGGCGTGTGGCTATTAGAATTGCATATTTAGCTGCAACTGGTCAAGAAGAAGCAATCCCAAGATATGCAATAATTCCTCCTGCCTTAATAACTCAGGAAGATGCTAGAAAAATAAATTTAGAGGCTGGAGAATATTTGACTAAAGAATTAGTCCCAGAGTGGGGAGATAGTGGAATTGCGTGGACGCCAGAGCTGAGAGATTTGGTTAATAAAAGCAAAGAATAACAACAGGGGAATATGAAATGGGAGAGTCTTCTTTTGAATTAGTTGCTACTAATTTATCCAAAACTTTCCCCGGAGTGCAGGCTCTAAAAGATGTGGATATGATTTTAAGATCGGGGGAAATCCATGCTTTAGTTGGTGCTAATGGAGCTGGTAAGATCACTTTTGCTAAAATATTATCTGGAGTATATGCCAACTACGAAGGCAAGATAAGCATAAATGGCAGAGATGTTTACATAAATAGCCCAACTAAAGCTCTCGAATACGGCATAAGCACAGTATATCAAGAAGTTGATGCTGCATTGGTTCCATATTTTACTGTAGCGGAGAATTTGTTTTTGGTTAACAAGAAAGATGAAAAGAATATAATAGTTTCGCAGCAATATTTTACTAATAAAGCCGAATCTGTCTTGAAAAAATTGAACATTAAATTAGATTTTGATATTAATTTGCCAGTTAACAAACTTTCTGTTGCAGAAAAGCAGTTGTTGTTGATTGCTAAAGCTTTAATACACGAATCAAAATTTATCATCTTTGATGAGCCCACGTCTTCTTTAGGGCCGCAAGAAATTGCGGCCCTATTTGAAGCAATTAGGTTTTTAAAAACTAACGGTGTAGGAATTCTCTATATATCTCATAGGATGCCGGAAGTTTTTGAAATAGCGGATAAAATTAGCGTGCTTAGGGACGGCGAAAAAGTAGGTACTTTTACAAAAGATGAGGTTACGGTTGAAAAAATCGTAAAGTCCATGTTGGGCGATGAAAAAAGGAAGTTTGAAGCTAGAAGTGTTGAAAAAAGTGCGTCAGAAAGAAAGTTATTAGAGGTATTACAATTACATAAGAAAGACGAAGTTGGGCCTCTTTCGTTTTATGTTAGAGAGGGTGAAATTTTGGGTATTACGGGGTTAGTAGGAGCAGGAAAATCAGAGCTTGTAACTACTCTTTACGGTGCTAGGAGCTCTGATGTTTTAGACATTAAGTTAGAGGATATAAAAGTAAACATAAGAACTCCCAAAGATGCTATAGATAATAAAATTTACTTTGTACCGGAAGAAAGAAGAAAACAAGGATTAATACTTAACGAAGATGTAGAATGGAACTTTATGTTGCCTAATTTTCGAGAATTTTCCAATATATTGGGAATGATGAAGCAAAAACCGATGGAGAAGGTATCACAGGAATTTATAAACGAACTAGGAATAAAATGCTTTAGCTCTAAACAGAAAGTTGGAAAGCTAAGTGGTGGCAATCAACAAAAGGTAGTGGTTGGAAGGTGGCTAATCAGAGAAAAACTAAGGGGTGCAAAGGTAATAATATTTGATGAACCTACTGTGGGTATTGATGTGGGAGCTAAAGAAGAAATCTATAAGCTGGTTGAGGAAATAGCAAATGATGGTCATGGAGTAATATTTGTTTCTTCTGACATTGATGAGGTTTTAAGAATAGCAGACCGAATTATAGTAATGTATAAAGGGAAAGTCGAGGGAGAACTAGACAAAGATAAAGCAACTAGCGAGAATATACTTACTTTAGCAACAGGTGGACATCAAGTAAAAAATAACATCGTTAAAAATAATTTGTGATTATGGAGGGTAATTTGTGATTTCGAAAATAGCTGATTTTATATCTCGTTATGGAACACTCTTAGCTTTAGTGGGTTTAATGCTCCTTTTTGGTATACTGACTCCAAATTTTGTTAGTGTCGGCAACATAACAGATATATTGCGCTCAGCTTCCGTAATTTGTATTATGGCTACGGGATTTACGGTGGCTTTAAGCGCCAATGCTTTTAATTTGGGAATAACAGGTATTGCAGGATTGTCAGGAGCTATAACAGCGGGTTTAATGGTGTGGAACGTTTTGAATCCTGTTGTTTCTATACTAATATCTCTTGGGGTTGGCGCTCTTTTTGGGTTTTTAATAGGCTTATTCGTTGTTTACTTTAAGGTAGACGACTTACTTGCAAGTTTGGGAGTTATGTTTATAACCCAGGGTTTAACTTTAACTTATACTGGAGGTCTAAATATTTATTCTGGTATGATAAAACCTGATGTAGGAGGAGGATTTATAACAGCTCCTGGATCCATCCCTGAGTCTTTTTTGTTTCTAGGACAAGGTATGGTAGGTTTCATTCCCATGCCGGTTATAATTATGTTGTTAGTAATGATTTTGATTCATATTTTTTTGAATAATACAAGATGGGGTAGATGCTTATATTCTATAGGAGGTAATATTGAAGCTTCGTATTTAGCAGGTATCCCTGTAAATTTATACCGAATAATAGCACATACCATAGCCGCTGTAGTGGCCGCTTTTGGAGGAATATTGTTGGTTTCCCGTTTAGGTAGTGCCCAGATAGCAGAAAGTCAGTCTATGTTGCTTGATTGCGTAGCAGCAAGCTATATTGGATTTTCTGTCCTAGAAGCAGGAAAACCTAATGCTTTTGGAACTTTTATAGGTGCTGTTTTAATGGGAGTAATGATAAATGGATTGAGTATGCTTGGAGTATCCTATACAACTCAAGATATTTTTAAAGGGTTAATTTTATTGGGAGCACTGACTATATCTAAGCTTACTACTAAACAATAATTATTGTTGAGTAGCTTTTAAAAAGGTGTTTATTATTAACGGTGGTTGATTTTTTGCGACTATGCGACGTTTATCATAGAGGCGCTACAATTGAACGAAGGGGATTGACTTTAAAATTAAGTGCTATAAAATAAAGTTATGTTTATGTGAATTTTCTTGTGAGCTTTTTCTCAAAAGCTTAGAAGTTTATTTAGCTTAAGAAAGGAGACCAAAAATGCCTTTAGAAGAAAATTTGAAGCTTTCAGTAGGTATTTGGTGTATGGGAGGAGTAGCTGATCGGTTTTTGCCTCAAGGGTATGAAGAGCCTGTTAGTATTCAAGAACGTATTAAAAGAGTGAAGGAAGTTCCAGAGGTGGAAGCAATTGAGTTTTTTGATGATGAACTAGAAAAAATCAGTCCTCAAGATTTCAAATCTCTGCTTGATGACCAGGGTTTGAAAGTTAGCTGTATAAATCTAAACACTCACTCTCATCCTAAGTGGCAGCTGGGAGCCTTAACTCACCGAGATCCTAAACTTAGAAGAGAAGCAATAGACGCTGCAAAGAAAGTTATCGATTTAACTGATTTGTTCCAGTGTAATTCAGTAGGTCTTTGGTTAGGAGTAGATGGTTTTGATTATCCTTTTCAAGTGGATTATGGAGTAGAATGGGATCTGCTTTTGGAGTCTTTAGGAGAAATTGCCGATTATGGCTCTCAAGTTAAGATTGCCTTAGAATATAAATTAAAAGAACCCCGGCAGTATCTTCTAGTGGGAAATGCTTTTCGCGCTCTTTACCTAATTAAAACCCTAAACCGGAAAAACTTAGGTGTTACAGTAGATTTTGGCCATGCTCTCATGGCCAAAGAAAACCCAGGAGAAGTGGTATCAATTCTTTCTCGGGAAAAAGTTCTCTATAATGTCCATTTTAATGATGCTTATCGAGAATGGGATGATGACCTTATTGCTGGTAGCACTAATCTCTATGAGACCTTGGAGTTTCTATATTATATCGAAAAATCTGGTTATCAGGGCTATCTCGGTTTTGATATATTTCCTTATCGTATCCATCCGGTTAGAGCACTTCAGTTGTGTGCTCGGAATACTTTAGATCTTTATCGATTGCTGAAAAGCTTAGAGCGAGATGCACTTCACAAGGCTCAAGAAAAAATGGATGCAGCTCAAGCTCATGAGTTAGCGAGAAAAGTTTTCTTTAAGTAATTTTTATGGTAGGAAGAGGTAGTTCGGTTTAGTATTTTTAAGCTGATGATAGTTGGTTACTTCTCCGTTATGAATGGCAAAGGGCGTGAGAGGTTTCTATAGTTGCATAAGGGTGTAGGAGGAGACTTCAATTTGGTTCTTCTCTTCCTAGCTTAAGATTCTTTGCCGGAAAAATCCAAGGTTCATAGGAGCGAAAACTTCTGGACTTCTTGCCTTTGATAATGAATTTTAGAAGGTTTAAAATAAAAATGCTCATGAGCACTTGACCAAGATTGAGGAGCAATATGCAAGCGCTATTACAGGAAAATTGGGAAAAAGATAGCATTAGCTTGAGAGAGGTAGAGGAACCTCGGCCAGGGAGAGGAGAAGTTAAAATCCGGGTGCGAGCGGCGGGAATCTGTGGTACTGATGTCCGTGGAATATCTTCTCTCCGACCACCGGTCATTTTAGGGCACGAGTTTTCTGGAGAAGTAGCAGAAATTGGACAAGGGGTAGAGAAAATAAAAGTGGGCGATCGGGTAACATCTGAAACCACTATTTATCGTTGTGGAGTGTGCTCTTATTGTCAAGAAGTCTTTTTTAACCTGTGTCCAGAAAGAAAAGGTATTGGCTCGGGGGTTAATGGATCTTTTGCTGAATATATTGTGGTTCCTGAGTTTGCTGTCCACCTTATACCTCGGCAGCTATCCTTTGAAGAGGGGGCAGTGCTCGAACCCCTGGCTTGTGCTGTTCGGGGTGTTTTAGAGCAAGCAGAGCTGGAAGGCAAAGAAAAAGTGATTGTTCTTGGTCCTGGGCCATTGGGAATTTTAGTAAGCTGGGTAGTAAAAACCAGAGGGGCTTCGGTTATTTTGGTAGGTAAACGAGAAGATGAATTTCGCTTTCAAGTGGCTAAAGAGGGGGGAGTGGATGACACTCTTAATTTGGATGAGGTAAATGTGGGGAAGATAGTCTTGCAGGAAATAGACCCTTATGGGGTCGATGTGGTGTTTGAGTGCTCAGGAGCATTGTCGGCTGTATCTTTAGGGTTGGAGCTTTTAAGAAAAAGAGGCCGATATATTCAGATGGGCATTCTTCACCGGCCAGTGACTGTTGATTTTGACCAGTATCTTTTTTCTCGAGAACTCGAGGTTACTGGTTCCCGTACTCAAACTACTTCCAGCTGGGAAAAAGCGATTAGTCTGTTAGAGAAAGTTAATATTCCTTTGAAAAAGATTATTACTCATGTTTTACCTCTTTCCCGATGGCAAGAGGGGTTTGAGCTTACTCAGAGTAGAAAGGCTATAAAAGTTATTCTTATGCCTTGAGAGGAGATGATGGAGTGCTTGCTTTAGAAGACAAGTTAGAAATGTATAGAAAGATGTACCTTATTCGTGTTTTTGAAGAACGGGCTGAAGAGCTTTACATGGAAGGGAAAATTTGGGGCACCTTTCACCTCTATGTGGGAGAAGAAGCGGTGGCGGTAGGGGCTTGTTCTGCTCTTAGAACAGATGACTATATTACCTCTACCCATCGGGGTCATGGACATTGTATAGCTAAAGGTGCTGATATAAAACGGATGATGGCAGAATTATTGGCTAAGGATACTGGATACTGCCGTGGATTAGGGGGATCAATGCATATCGCTGATGTGGAAAAGGGAAACCTAGGGGCCACCGGAATTGTAGGTTCGGGGATACCTATTGCCACAGGTGCTGCTCTGGGATGCAAATTGCAGAAAAACGATAAAGTAGTTCTTTGCTTTTTTGGCGATGGAGCGGCTAATACTGGAGCCTTTCATGAGTCAGTTAATATGGCAGCTATTTTCCGTCTTCCTGTAGTGTTTGTTTGCGAAAATAATATGTATGCTATGAGTTTCTCAGTGAAAAAAGCTTTCGCTCTTCCTGATATTGCTGAGCGAGCTAAAGGGTACGGGATTCCTGGAGTGAGTATTGATGGGAATAATGTACTGGAAGTGTATGAAACTACTAAAGTAGCGGTGGAAAGAGCCCGTCAGGGAGAAGGTCCAACCTTTATAGAGGCTCGAACTTATCGCTGGAAAGGACATTCCAAAAGCGATCGGCAGGCTTATCGGACGAAAGAGGAGGTTCGAGAATGGATGAATAGAGATCCTATTAAATTTTTGGAGAAATACCTTCGAGAAGAAAAAGTAAAAGACGAAGAACTGGAAAATATTAAAAAGCAGGTGGAAAGGGAGATAGAAGAAGCGATAGAGTTTGCTCTGAAAAGTCCCGAACCTACTTTAGAAGAAGCGAGGAGACTGGTTTATGCCTAGTAGAGAAATTACTTATGCCGAAGCTCTACGGGAAGCCATGCGGGAGGAAATGAAAAAAGATCCTCAAGTCTTTCTTTTGGGGGAAGATATAGGAGTATACGGAGGAGCTTTTGGAGTAACTCAAGGACTAATTGAGGAATTTGGCCCGGAGAGAGTTATCGATACTCCTATCTCAGAAATTGCCATCATTGGAGGAGCAGTTGGAGCAGCGCTTGTGGGAATGCGTCCGGTAGCTGAGATTATGTTTTTCGATTTTATGACTATTGGTTCAGATCAACTGGTAAACCAGGCAGCTAAAATTCGTTTTATGTTTGGTGGGAAAGCCAAGGTTCCTATGGTAGTTCGTTCTCCGGCAGGATCAGGAACTGGAGCAGCTGGACACCACTCAGGAAGTTTGGAATCTTGGTTTACCCATATTCCAGGGCTAAAAGTGGTAGCTCCATCTACCCCTTATGATGCTAAAGGTTTATTAAAGAGCGCAATAAGAGATGATAATCCGCTGGTGTTTGTGGAACATAAGCTCTTATATAAAACTAAAGGTCAAGTTCCTGAAGAAGAATACTACATCCCCATAGGAAAGGCAGATGTTAAAAAAGAAGGAAAAGATATAACGGTGATTGGCTATTCCATTATGATTCCCCGTGCACTTGAGGCATCTCAAATATTAGCCGGGGAAGGAATTGATGTGGAAGTGATAGATATAAGAAACTTGAGACCTCTGGATACCGAGACTATTGCTAGTTCAGTTAAAAAAACCAATCGGGTAATAGTGGTTTATGAGCCTCCTCGGTTTGGAGGCTTTGGAGCAGAGATATCTTCCTGGGTGGGTGAGGAGTTGTTTGATTATCTGGACGCTCCAGTTGTTCGCTTGGGAGGAGAGGAGATGCCTCCTCCTTATAATCCTAATCTGGAGCGGAAGATAGTTCCTCAGGTCGAAGATATTGTCCGGGAAATTAAAAAGTTGGTGAGGTAAAAGACAAGGTGGTGATACAATGGGAATAATACATAAATTGGAAGAGTCCGATGGAAAGTGGAATTGGCAGGGGGTAGCTAAAAAAGATTATCCCTCCACTTCTGATCCTAGGGGAGCGCGAGGAGTAAGTGTGCGGTGGCTTATTGGCAGAGAAGAGGGAGCTCCTTATTTTGCTATTCGTTATTTTGAAGTAGAGCCAGGAGGTCAGACAGTTTTAGACCGTCATCGACATGACCACGGTGTTTTCATTCTACGAGGGAAAGGGACCGTAATTCTGGGAGAAGAGAGAAAAGAAGTGTCTCCGGGAGATGTTATTTATATTCCTCCAGATGAGGTCCATCAATTTATAAATCAGCAAGAAGAGATATTTGCCTTTCTTTGTGTTATTGCCAACAAGGAGCATTTAAAATCTATAGGAGTATTATAAATGAGCCCGGAAGCAGGGCTTACAAAAGCTCTAAAATACTATGATAGAAAAACGGTAAAGATGGAGACAGTCCTCATTCCTCCTTTAGAAGAAGATGAGGTTTTAGTGGAAACTAAAGCCTGTGGTATCTGTAGTAGTGATATAATGGATTGGTACCGGGAGCCCCATGCTCCTGCTTTTTTTGGCCATGAACCGGCAGGAGTGATAGTTAAAACTGGTCCTCGGGTTAAAGGATTCCGGCTGGGGGCCCGAGTATTTGTCCATCATCATGTTCCTTGTTTTGTATGTCGTTATTGCCGAAAAGGGGATTATTCTATGTGTTTGAACTTCCGGGAGAATGGAATCTATCCGGGGGGTTTTTCCCAATTTATAAAGGTGCAAGGAGAAAATGTAAGACGCGGATTACTCACTTTACCTTCTTCTCTTCCCTTTGTTAATGCCACTTTGATTGAACCTATAGCTTGCTGCCTGCAGGCAATACACCGAGCAGGAGTTTCGGTGGGTGATACGGTAGTGGTGGTAGGTGCGGGGTTTAATGGGTTAATTTTGACTTTTCTATCCAAGATTTTTGGTTCTCAAAAAACAATAGTGATAGAACCGAATGAATTTAGATTTGAGCTTGCTTCTCGCCTGGGAGCGGATGGAGCAATAAACCCTGATAAAGAAAATCTAGTAGAAGCTATTAAAGAAATAAATGGGGGGCGGTTGGCAGATATAGTTTTGGTTACTCCTCCTTTTCCTAAGGCGGTGGAGAGCTCTATATCGCTCGTAGATCGAGGAGGGATTTTGCTTTTGTATGCTCCTTCAGCTCCAGGGGAAAGTTTTGCTTTTCCTATTTATCAGGTTTACTTTTCTCAGATCACGATAAAAACTAGCTATTCAGCGTCTCCTATTCACACGAGAGAAGCGCTTCAACTATTAAATAACGACCTAATAGATGTGGATCAATTAGTCACCACATATTCTTTCTCAGATTTTGAGAAAGCTTTTTCGGCAGTTAGAAATGATAAAAAGTTAATTAAAGCGGTTTTAGAAATTTAGTATTTCAAAATAAGGAGGTCTAAAGATTAATGGGCCGGTTTCTTTTAGGAGTAGACCTGGGCACCAGTAACGTTAAAGCAGTCCTTTTTGATACTCAAGGTAGAGTTGTCTCTTCAGCAACCCGGGAGTTAACGATTATTAGTAATAGTCCTAGCGAGGCCGAGCAAGATATGGAAGAAATCTGGCGAGAAACAGCACGGGCTATTTCCCAGTGTATTTCTACCTCGGGAAAAAATCCGGCAGATATTGCCGCCCTAGGAGTTACTGGACAAGGAACCGGTTGTTGGTTACTGGATGCTCACTTTCAGCCCTTGGGTCGGGCTATAATTTGGATAGACGGTAGAGCGGCAGAAATGATTGACGAGTGGATAGCTGACGGAAGGCATGGCCAAGTTTTTAATAT
>NZ_JAAYFP010000034.1:0-7661 GCF_012728195.1 Candidatus Sordicultor fermentans | reverse complement strand
GGGGTGACAGACAATGGGATGATAAAACCATTCAGGGGCAGACTAAAAACGGCTCGAAAGTTGCCGGGGTGGCGAACAAAAAGGTGATAGGACCATTCAGGGGTAGCAAAAAAAGAAATTAGGTTATAAGGGATCGGTTTCCCCTTATTGCCGGGTTTATAAGGAGGTCTTTTTTTATACTGGGAAAGAAAAAATGTCTTTCCCAGTAGTTCTTGCTTTTTTATTTAATCCTTCTCAGCGAAAGAGAATCTCACTCCCAACATTTTATTTCTTCTTCCCGACTGGCTCAATTCTTTCCCTGCTGTTTCCCTAGAAAACCATGGAATCTGTATCTTTTAGAGAGTAGGGAAAATAACTTCCACCCCTCTTCACAACTTATATGTCGCTCAAACTGCGAGAATTTTCACTCTCGTCTTGCGGGTAAAAGTCCTACTTCGTTAAAAACAAACTTACAAGAATTTTTCAGATGACATTATCACAGAATAACTACAGGAGCCTTATAAAAGAGTAGAAAATAATCTTGATTAATGTTACAATGTTTAAAATCGTTAGCGTTAACGGTGGGGATATGAATCCTAAAGAAAAAAAATCTTTCACTATCCAGGATATCGCCAAACTAACTGGTTTTTCCATCGGAACAGTGGACCGGGCTCTTCATCATCGAGAGGGGATTAAACCCGAAACCAGGGAAAAAATTTTAGAAGTAGCAGAGCAAGTTGGTTATCGAACCAATCGAGTAGCTAGCGCCCTGAGCCGGAAAAAGCCCCTGGTTTTTGCTGCTGTTTTTCCTCGAGAACTCCACTACTTTTATGATGACGTACGTCGAGGTTTTCAAGATGCCATAGAGAGATTAAAAGACTTCCGAGTTGCTCCTCTTTACAAAGATATAGAAACTCTGGGAAGTGGAGAAGAAGAAGCTCTAAGTTCCCTGCTTTCCCAGGAAATATCGGGAGTAGTCTTTGCTCCCGGTCACTCCCACAGGTTCAATCACCTCATCAACAACTTCACCCAGCGCGGTATACCTGTAGTTGCCGTTTCTACTGATGCTCCGGAAAGTAAAAGATTGACCACCGTTTGTGTTAATCCTCGCAAAAATGGTGAGTTAGCTGGAGAGCTGATGGCTAACTGGGTAAAAGGAGAGGTAGCTATTTTAATAGGTTCTCAAGAAATAGATGACCACTATCAAAAGACAATAGGCTTCCAAGAAGCTTTAGCCCAATTCCAGCCTTCACCTCAACTAGTAGCAATTTTAGAAAGCCAGGAAAGCGAAAACAGAGCGGAAGAAAATACCAGAAAACTCTTAAAAAATCATCCCGAACTTTCTGGTATTTATATCGCTACCGCCAACTCAGTAGGGGTCTGTCGTACCTTAGAGGAAAGTGGTCGGGCTCAAGAGATAAAAGTAATCGCTACCGACCTTTTCCCAGAAGTAGTTCACTACCTTAAAAAGGGGGTGATAAATGCTACTATTTTCCAGAATCCTTATCGGCAGGGTTTCGAGGCTACTATGTCTCTTTTTCAGTTTTTGGTGGAAGGAATAGCTCCTCCGGCTTATCTTTATTTAGAGCCGGTAATAGTAATGAGAAGTAATTTAGAGTTTTATTTCCCAGCTCATTAAGGAGGAAAAAATGAGAAAGTTAACTATAATAAGCATGATTTTTATTGTTTTGGTTTTTGGTTTTTCTCTGGGATATGCAACAGAATTAGCAGTTTGGTCTTCTCCAGATAATGCTGACGCCCTATTTGAATTAGCTCAAAACTTTATGCAGGCACACCCCGAGATACAGATTGAAGTCACTCCCCTTTCCTGGGAAGTTCTATATCCCCGCATCCTGCAAGATATCACTGCTGGTGTAGGAGCCTTCGATGTAACCACCTGGGATTTAATGACCGCCGGCGCTATAGCTCCAGGGATGCTGGATTTAGAAGCTTTTGCTCAGGAACATCCTGATTTAGTAGATCCAGATTTTGATGATGACGATTTTATACCTACCGCCCGCTATATCTATGGCTACTGGGGAGATAAAAGAATTGGTCAACCTTTCTACGGAGCAGCAATGTTCTTCTTTTATCGCCAGGACCTTTTCCAGGATAAAGCCCTGCAAGAGAAATTCCAGGCTCAGTATGGTAGAGAACTCCGAGTTCCAGAAACCTGGCAAGAAGCTAAAGAAGTGGCTCAATTTTTCACTAAGAAGTTTAACCCTGATTCTCCCACTGAATACGGAATAGGTTTAATGTTCCCTCGCACCCATACTCTTTTCTATATGTTTCTCAATTTCTTTGGGCCTTACCGACGCAGCCCGGAAGGTATTGAAAAGTTCGGGGAAGTAGATTTAGATTGGGGAGATTTATTCACTGCTGATCATCAACCAGCTTTCAATTCTGAAGAAGGAGTAAAAGCCATTCAAGATATGATAGACCTCCTTCCCTACTCCTCCGATCCTTTAGGCTCTGACTATGGAGAGACGTTAGAAGCTTTCAGTAAAGGGATGGTAGCCATGGTGCCGCAGTGGACTGCTTGCATGGCCAGCTGGCAGGAATCCCCCGATCTTCAGCCTTTTGAAGAAAAAGTGGGAATTGCTATAATGCCAGGTAAAGCACCGGTTAGTGGAGGTTGGGGAGTAGGAATTAATGCTTTTTCTAAAAATCAAGAAGCAGCTTTTCAGTTTATCCAGTACGCCACCTCTAAGGAGGGAGACAAAATTCAGTGGCTAAAATATCGAGTAGGCCCCACTCGTAAATCGGTTATCGAAGATCCCGAAGTAATTGCCGACGCTCCCTGGCTGAAAGATGTCTATCTTCCTTCTTTAGAGGGAGCTTCTCACCGACCCCGCATCCCGGAAGAACCTCGCGTGGAAGATGTGCTGGTAGGAACTATATCGGAGATTCTTTTGGGACAAGCACCTAATAGCATTGAAACTTTAAATTTAGTAGCAGAAGAGTGGAAAAAAGTTTTGAGTAAATAAAAAGTAGGGGGGTCTCCCCCCTACTTTAAGAGGGGAAAACTATGATGAACTCTAAAAAGAGAAAGCGAACTGGTTTTCTATTGATTCTTCCTCTTTTGATTCTATTTCTTGGCTTAACCATCTATCCTCTCATTTATATGATATATATGTCTTTTCATCAATATTCCCTGGCTTCCTGGGAGGAACCCAGGTTTATTGGATGGGAAAATTACCGAGAGATTCTAAGAGACCGTACCGCCTCCTCGAGTGTTAGCTTTACTTTATTTTTACTTTTCACCGCTGTACCTCTTGAAATCCTTCTGGGAATTGGCATAGCTTTTCTCATCCGGGACGTATGGGGAGAGCGAGCTCTACGGAGCTCTCTAATTATTCCCATGACTATTCCACCGGTAGTGGCTGGTATAGCCTGGAAAATGCTCTACAACTATGAATTTGGCCCTATAAATTATTTTCTCTCTCTTTTCGGCCTTCCTAAAGTCTCCTGGCTGGGAAGTCAGTTTTTTGCCCGCCTGGGGGTACTTCTGATTGATGTGTGGCAGTGGACTCCTTTTATATTTTTAGTAATTTATGCTGGATTGCAATCTATTCCCCGGGACGTAGTAGAGGCAAGTCTCGTAGATGGAGCCAGTGGCTGGTCAGCCATGCGCTATATTGAGTTACCTCTTTTGCGCCCCCTTATCTGGGTAACACTCATTATCCGGGTAATCGATGTTCTAAAACTTTTTGATATCGTTTATATGGTAACTTTTGGTGGCCCGGGGTCAGCCACTCATTCTTACAGTTTTTACATTTACAAAGTGGGGATATCTTTCGGCTGGGATGTAGGGTACGCTTCTGCTTTGAGTGTCATTCTTCTTTTAGTAGTTACTGTTTTAACTAATCTGCTCATTCGTTTTTTGCGTTTATCAGAAACTTTAGGGCTTTAGGAGGAAAAAAAATGAAGTGGTTAACTAAAACAATCAAGTTTATCCTCATCGGAATGGTGATTTTCTTTTTTCTTTTCCCGGTATACTGGTTAGTTACCACAGCTTTTAAAAGAAGTGAAGATTGGTTCACCTGGCCTCCTTCCTTTTTCCCCCAGCATTGGACCCTGGGTAACTTCTTAGGATTAGAAGGAGGATTTTTTGGTAGTGTTACCACTGCTATCTCTACTATTACTCCTTATCTTATCAATAGCATCGTTATAGCGCTATCTGTCGCTTTAATTTCTACCATCATTGCCGCTTTGGCAGCCTATGCCATTTCTCGCTTCAAAGTGGGAGGGATGGGGTTTGTCTCCTGGATCATTTCCATTCGCATGCTCCCCCCCATTGCTGCTGCTCTGCCCCTTTACGTTATTTTCAGTCATCTACACCTGGTTGATACCTGGTGGGCGCTCATTTTATCTCATTTAATATTTACCACTCCTTTCAGTACCTGGATTCTCATCACCTTTTTCAATGAAATTCCTCAAGAGCTGGACGAAGCTGCTTTTGTGGATGGAGCAAATATCGGACAAACTTTCTGGCACATCACTCTGCCTCTCAGTGCCCCGGGACTCGCTTCGGTATCCACTTTAGCTTTTATCCAGAGCTGGGGAGAGTTTCTCATGGCTCTGGTTCTCACCACCAGTAAAAATGCTCAGACTCTTCCCATTTATTTGGGTAGATTTATAACCGGGTGGCGGATAGCCTGGGGGCCACTTGCTGCAGCAGGATTAGTAACCATGCTTCCAGTAGTCGTGTTTTCCCTTCTCATGCAGCGCTATCTCTTGCAAGGTCTCACTTTTGGAGCAGTGAAGGGCTAAAGCTTACTTTTTGCGATGTTTCTCTTTAGTTTTCTTTTTACCTGAACTCGAAGCAACTGGAGAGATAGGTAACGTCACTGAAAAAGTGCTTCCTTTATTCAATTCGCTTTCTACTTCAATTTTTCCCCCATGGGCTTCAGCAATTTCCTGGGCAATGGCCAACCCTAAACCTGTTCCTCCTTCTTCTCGAGAACGAGTCTTATCTACCCGATAGAAGCGCTCAAAAATATGAGGCAGGTCTTGAGAGGGAATACCAGCACCAGTATCAGCAATGGCCACCACTGCCATTTTATCTTTTTGAACAGCTGAGATAGAGACTTTCCCCGTCTTGGTATACTTGATAGCATTCTCCAGAATATTAAACAAAAGTTGTCTTAACCTATCTTTATCTCCTCTTACCACCAGGTCTTTTACCGTCCCCACCTCGAATTCCAGCCCTTTTTCCTGGGCAAGCGCTTCTATACTGGTTGCTAAATCGATAACCAGCTCTCGGAGGTTAACTTCTTCAAAATTGTATTGTTCCCGTCTAATGTCGCTACGAGCTAAAAAAAGCAATTTGTCAATTATTGATGACATATAAGAAGCTTCTTGAGAAATTGTCTCCAAAGCTTCCCTGTATTCTTTCTCTCTTCTCTGTTTACCGAGAGCCAGAGTGGCTTCTGCTTGAATAACAGATAAGGGGGTGCGCAATTCATGAGAAGCATCGGCAGTAAATTGCTGCTGATGGCGAAAAGCATCTTCTAAGCGAGCTATCATCTGGTTTAGAGTAAGAGCTAACCTTCCCAGCTCATCTTCACTATGTACTTCTATCCGATGACTTAAATTTCTCTCTCCTATCTTTTGAGCAGTGCGGGTTATTCGATCTACCGGGCGAAGTGCTCGGTCGGCCAAAAACAATCCTCCAACACCAGCCAAAACCATCATTACTAAACCAGAGAGGATGAAGATGGTACGCAATCTACCCAAAATACTTTTTATTTCATCAAAATAACGACCCACTAATAAAATAAAAGATCGCTCACCTACCGTAATCGGCGCAGCATAGAATCGGATTACTCGACCATAGGTAGTGGTGGTATTAAAAAAAAGAGGGGCTCCTTTGGCTACTTCCCTCACCATCGGAGTAATATCAGGCGCATCAATAAAAGGCCCGGAGCTCTTCCACAGGAAACCTTCAGGATAATAAATTAATATGATTTCTCCTAACTCTCTTTCCATGTCGATATCGATATCTACATCTTCTCCAGCATCTCGTAGTAAACTCCGTAATTTAATAAGTCGATCCTCTAAATTGTTGTCTAAATTCTCATACAAGTTGTGATAAAGAGTAAAATAAGATAAAGCGGCAAAAATAAAAAGTAAAATACCCATAACTATGAGATACCAAACGGTCAAACGAAATTTAACACTTTTAAAAAATTTCATGGTTCTCTTAACCTGTAACCAGCTCCCCTTACCGTTTCAATGATACTCTCTGCCCCTTCCTCATCCAGCTTAAGTCGCAGCCGACGAATATAGACATCTATGACATTAGATATACCTTCAAAATCATAATCCCATACTTTTTCCATAAGCATGGTTCTTGTAACTACCATGTTAGGATGACGCATAAAGTACTCCAAAATTGCATATTCCTTGGCAGTTAATTCGATTTTTTTATCTCCTCGCCACACCTCTCTGGTTAAGGTATCCATCACCAAATTGCCCACCTGAAGTTTTGAAGCTTTAGAAAGAGCTTCTCGCCGCAAAAGCGCTCTTACCCTGGCTACGAGTTCACTAAAAGCAAAAGGTTTCACCAGATAATCATCAGCTCCTGAGTCCAGACCTTTTACCCTATCCTCTACGCTGTCTTTCGCTGTTAGCATCAATATGGGGGTATTAATTCCTCTGATGCGTAACTCCTGACAAATAGTAACTCCATCTTTTTTAGGCAACATAATATCGAGTATTACGAGGTCATAGGAAGCACTTTCAGCCATATATTGCCCTTCTGCTCCATCATAGGCTACATCAACCGAATAGCCTTCCTCCACCAGGCCTTTTTTAATAACTTCAGCTAAACGTTTTTCGTCTTCCACCACTAAAATACGCATTTCATTGTTATTATACTGAAATTTTTCATTTTTCATCTCAAATTAATGTTGAATTCATCACCTTTTCATTTTTCGGGATTATATTATCCTCAGACGAGGAAAAACCCGTCAAAATAAAACAGAGAGGTGATAAGAATGAAAGGGAACCGTTACCTCGTGGGAATTTTGGTGGCACTGTTACTCAGTGTGACATTCAGTGTGGCAGCTTGTGCTCAGGAAGCTATACCAGAGCAACCCATAGCACCAGAGGAAGCACCTGCAGGAGAGCAACCTATTGCTCCGGAAGAACAACCTATGATGCCGGAGGAACCACCTGCACCAGAGCGCTTTCCTATGGATGAAGCCATAAAAGCAGCTTTAACTGTTTTCCCTGAAGCGCAAGCAGTATCCGCCAAGTTTAGTGATCCACTTTTTGGCGACGCGGTGTATTTAATTGAACTCAGCAATGGAATGGAAGTCAAAGTAGATGCTCAAACTGGGGAGGTGTTGGGTAGCACAGAATTATCTGAGCCCAGCCCAGCAGTTACTCTTCTACCCCAAACCACAGTTCCTTTAGAGGAAGCAGTAGGAGTAGCATTAAGCACCAAGCAAGATAGAGCTGCAGTGGAGGCAAAATTGGTAGAAGAAGAAAGTAATATAGTCTATGTCATTAAACTGGATAATGGAGAAGAAATAAGAGTAGACGCAGCCTTAACTGAAGAGACTCCAGCTGAGGAGCCTACCACAGAAGTCGAGGAACAATCTGAGGAGGCTCCAGCTGAGGAAACTCCAGTTGAGGAGCCTGTTTTTTGAAAAAAATAAGCTCCTCCCTAAATC
>NZ_JAAYFP010000033.1:0-23943 GCF_012728195.1 Candidatus Sordicultor fermentans | reverse complement strand
CCGAAACATCCACAAATTGTAAACGAACAAACTGATATTTTTTGAGTTCTTTTAATGTATATCTTAAAAGTTAGAGAACACAACTTCCACCCATCAAGTTTTCCCAGCTTTCTTGCTCTATTTTTCTCCAGGAGGAAACTCTCTCTCGGGATTGAACTAAAAGTTCTTCTCCTATTTTTATCTCTCTCTCCACCTCCCGAGGAGAGGTGCTGCCTTCCGATATTTTCCTTCTCACTGACTTTTCCTCATCTATTATCTCCTCCCAATTTTCGGGGAACAGATGTTGATACTCTCCCCAGTCTTCCTTCTTCAAATCCCGCAGGTGTTTTCCGCTTGCAGATAGTTTTTTCACCATCTCTCCCACCCAGGCATGAGCCCGGCGAAAAGGAACTCCCTGTCCTACCAAATATTCACACAAATCAGTAGCGGTCAAAAAACCCACCGATAGTGCTTTTTTCATACTTTCTCGGTCGGGAAAGATGTTCTGAGTGAGACGAGCAGCTATGCGAAGAGAGGAAAGAGTCTCTTTTGTGGCCCGGAAAAGAGGGGGTTTATCCTGCTGTAAATCTCGATTATAGGTGAGAGGGAGCCCTTTTAAAGTGATAGCCAAACTAACCCAGGAGCTCAATACTTCCCCGGTTTTTCCTCGTAGTAGCTCCGCTACATCGGGATTTTTTTTCTGAGGCATAATACTTGAGCCGGTTGTGAAAGCATCGTCAATTTCTAAAAAGTGAAAGGCCGGAGAGCTCCACAAAACTATTTCTTCTCCCCACCGACTGAGGTGAAGAAACAAAATAGACAGACCTCCTAAAAATTCCAGAATAAAATCCCGATCGGATACGGCATCCATACTATTTTCCTGCACTCGAGGAAAAGCCAGAAGTTCAGCCACATATTGTCTATCGATAGGGAGCGAAGTTCCAGACAACGCTCCTGCTCCCAAAGGAAGCACGTTTACTCTTTTTCTGGTATCTTCTAATCTTTCTATATCCCGCTGGAACATAAAAAAATAGGCTAAAAGGTGATGAGCAAAAAGAACCGGTTGTGCTGGCTGAAGGTGGGTATAGCCAGGCATAACCACATCTTTGTTTTCTTGAGCTTTTCGCAGTAAGGCTTCCTGAAGAAAACTGATTTTTTCTATAACCTCTCCTATTTTCTCTCGCAGAAACAGGCGCTCATCCAAAACCACCTGATCGTTACGGCTACGAGCGGTATGAAGTTTACCGCCTATTTTCTCTCCTGCTATTTCCCGAAGGCGGATTTCTACCAGGCTATGTATGTCCTCAAAAGGGGAAGGATCTACCTTCCCCTCCTCTATCTCCTGAAAAATCACCCGTAAGCCTCGCAAAATTTCTTTGCTCTCTTTCTCCGATATTATTCCTACTTTTTCTAACATTTTGCAGTGAGCGGCGCTTCCCCACAGATCATACTTATAGAGGAAGAAATCTTCCGGAATAGAAGTGGAAAATTCTTTCACTTCCTGGTCTAATCCTTTTTCCATCCGACTTCCCCATAAGTTGGTCATGATTTTTTCCTTCTCTCTAGAGTAGCCTGCACTCGAGCGGGAAGACCCCATATTTTAATAAAGCCTTCACTGGCCTGATGATCAAACAAATCTCCTCGGTCATAGGTAGCTAATCCCCAATCATAGAGAGAATATTCCGATTTTCTCCCCACTACCTGCATACTACCTTTATAAAGCTTAACTCTTACTATTCCCGTCATCCGCGGTAAAAAGGATTTCATAAAAGCATCCAGGGCTTCCCGAAGAGGTGAATACCAGAGACCATCGTACACCAATTGTGCATACTTTTCCTCCAGGTGGGGCTTGAAGTGGATTACTTCTCGAGGAAGAACCAGATTTTGAAGGTCACGGTAAGCTTCAAGGAGAATTAAAGCTGCCGGACACTCATAAATTTCTCGAGATTTTATTCCCACTAACCGATTTTCCACATGGTCCACTCGACCAAAGCCGTTTTCACCACCTATCTTATTTAATTCTTCCACCAAACTCAAAAGAGAGTAATACTCTCCTCCCAAAAGACGAGGTACTCCTTCCTCAAATCCAATTTCTAAATAAGCGGGCTCCGAAGGAGCATCTTTCGGGTCTCTCGTCCACTCAAATACCTCTGCAGGCGGCTCAACCAACGGGTCTTCTAAAACTCCACACTCGATGCTCCTTCCCCAGATATTCTGATCAATACTATAAGGTTGCTCTAAAGTGGTGGGAACCGGGATACCATTGGCATGAGCGTATTCAATTTCTTCTTCTCTTGACCACCCCCATTGCCGAGCGGGAGCCACCACCTGTAAATCGGGATTCAAAGCCATCACTGAAACTTCAATGCGCACCTGGTCGTTACCTTTTCCCGTGCAACCATGAGCTATCATGGTTGCACCTTTTTCCTCTGCTACTTTGACCAGATACTTGGCAATCAAAGGGCGAGAAAGAGCAGTAGCCAAAGGATATCTATCTTCATAAATGGCCTGAGCCCATAGAGCGGGCAAAACGTACTCATTTAAAAACTCTTCCCGCGCATCAAAAACCAGTGCTTCCTTTGCTCCAATGCTCAGAGCTTTTTTGCGCACTTCTTCTACGTCTTTACCTTGGCCTACATCAATAGTAAGAGCATAAACCTCGGCATTAAATTGCTCTTCCAGCCAACGAATAGCTACTGAAGTATCCAATCCTCCTGAATAAGCTAAAACTACTTTCTGTCGACCCATTTTAGGTCCTCCTTCTTCATAAAACTATATTCTTTCTAAAACTTTCTTCAATGCTTCTACTCCCTCATCTATTTCTTCTTGATTGATAATTAAAGGGGGTAAAAACCTCACCACGTCATCATTACAGGCATTGACTAAAACTCCCTCTTTGAGCATCTCCTCAGCAACTTTTTTTGCTTTTCCGGGAACCTCAAAACCTAACATCAAGCCTTTACCTCGAACTTCTTTTGCTATTGGAAAAGTAGAAACTAACTTCTTGAGCTGTTTTTCAAAATATTTTCCCTTTTCTCTTACTGCAGCAAGAAAATTTTCCTCGCTTACCTCATCTACTACCACACACGCTGACCGCGCACACACCGGGTTCCCCCCAAAAGTGCTTCCCTGGTCTCCTCGATGAACTGAAGCGGAAACTTTTTCATCAACTAAAACCGCCCCCAGAGGCAAGCCTCCTCCCAAGCCTTTGGCTAGAGTAACTATATCCGGCCTGACTCCAAAACTCTCAAAAGCAAAAAATTTTCCCACTCTTCCTATACCACATTGCACTTCATCAAAAATCAAAATCACGTCTTTCTCATCACATAATTTTCTCAAACCCTCTAAAAACTCTCTCTCACAGGGATAAATTCCTCCCTCCCCCTGTACTGGCTCCACTATGATGGCGCATACCTCCTCATCTAAAACTTTCTCTACGCTTTGCAGGTCGTTAAGAGTAGCATATTCTATCCCCGGAGGAAAGGGGTCTAAATCCTGATGAAATTTTTCTTGAGCAGTGAGAGCTAAAGTCAAAAGAGTTCTTCCATGAAAAGAGCGATAAAAGGAGATAAACTTATAGCCTTTACCATATTTCCTCTTGCGATAAAAACGGGCCATTTTCAAAGCTACCTCATTGGCTTCTGCACCGCTGTTAACTAAAAACACCCGAGAGAAACCAGATTTTTCCACGAGGCGTTCTGCTAACTCTACCTGAGGTACACTATAATATAGATTAGAAGCGTGGAGTAATTTATCCACTTCTCTTTTTATAGCTTCCTGGAGAGGGGGGAAAGAGTAACCTAAAACGTTTACTGCGATCCCGGCCATGAGGTCAAGATATCTTTTTCCTTCTAAATCAAAGACGTAGCATCCTTCTCCTCGCTCCAGTACCACCGGTAAACGATTGTAAGTCCCCAAAAAATAGCGTGCTTCTTTTTCTATGATTTCTGCAGAAGTCATTTACCTCACCTTCTTTCTTGTACTGAGAAAGACTTCGTCTTCCTCAGTTGTTTTTCTCTACATTTTCATGCTTTTAATCTTACCTCATAGGCTGTCTGCTTTTTGCTTTTCCCGAGGGAGAATAAGGGGACTTTGTCCCCTTATTCTCCCTCGCAGACTGCCTTTAAAGCACCACCTTCGTTCCCCTCATCTTCCCCCCCGCTAAAAAGAGAGGAAGGTTTTCCATCTCTTTTCCCTCGCCAATAAATACCTCTTTTACTCCACCCCGTAGAGCTTCTTCAGCCATCTCTATTTTGGGAATCATTCCTCCCCGAATCTTCCCCTCTTCTTTCAGGATTTCAATTTCCGCCCAGGACAAAACTTCTATCAGAGAATCTCTATCCTCCACATCCCGTAAAACTCCAGGAACATCAGAAAAGAGGAACAACTTATCAGCTTGCAAAGCCACAGCCAAGCGAGCTGCTGCCCAATCAGCATTTACATTTAAGCTCTCTCCTTCTCTATCAGCTGCTATCGGAGAAATAACAGGCAAAAATCCTCCCTCCCACAAAACGTGCACCAGGCGAGGATTCACTTTCTTTACTTCCCCTACCCTTCCCAAGTCTACCTTTCTATCTCCAGAGGCAGGGTAATACTTTTCCCCTTCCAGCAAAAAACCATCTCTTCCGCTTATTCCACAAGCAGGAATTCCCTGACGATGAAAAATACCTACCAACATTTTATTTAAAAGACCGCTCAATACCATTTCTGTTATTTCCATGTCTTGGGGAGGAGTAACTCGCAAACCTTCTACAAACTGGCTTTCTCTTCCTTCTTTTTCTAAGAATTTAGTAATCTGAGGCCCTCCTCCATGCACTAAAGCTAATCTTATCCCCTCTTTTACTAATTGGGCAAGCACTCGAAAGTAGTCCTCATTTTTAAAATCGATATTTTTGCCTCCAATTTTTACCACTATCTTCATAGTTTCCTCCTCCTGATTTACAGGAAATAATCATTAATCACAAACATCATGTAATTTTTCTCTTTTGCACTTTATCTTGCTCCCCTCGCCGCCGAGGATCGAAGGGGAGTGTTTCCCTCTCATATTCCGGGAGTTCTTTTCCCCTTCACTGAGGAAGGCATTTTCTTCCTCAGTTATCCTTGTCCTTTTAATTTTAATTTTTTGTTTTTCATACTTTTAGTCTTACGTCGTAGCACGCTGGGATATTTTCCCAACGTTATTTTTCTGAATCTTTTTTATCTATTTTGCCTTTATCTTGCGTCGCAGACCGTCTGTTTTCTCTCCCTTCTCCCTCGGTGATTTTTATCTTTTTATTCTGTATTTAATTTTTTGGGGGCAATAAGGCTGCTGTCAGCTATAATGGCTATTAATCCGTACATATTCCAGAGATAAATCACAAGTCCACACTTCAAACTCTCCCTCTCCTATTCCCAGGTCTACAATAATTTTAAGCTCCTTTTTCTTCATCGCCTCCTGAGCTTCTTCTCTCTCCACTCCCTTAGCCTTCATTCCTCCCTCTACCAAAGTAACTCCGTTAACCTCTAAAGAAACTTTATCGGGAATCATTTCTATTCCGCTTCGCCCCAGAGCAGCCATAATCCTTCCCCAGTTAGGGTCTTCTCCAAAAAGAGCAGTTTTTACCAGAGGAGATTCAGCAACGGTAAAAGCACCCTTTTGTGCTTCTTCTTTTGTTCTCGCTCCTCGCACTATTATCTCTACAAACTTAGTGGCGCCCTCTCCGTCTCGGGCTAAATCCCGAGCTAACTCTTGAGTTAACCAAAAAAGAGCCTCTCGAAAAATGGAAAAAACTGGATCATTACTCTTCTTAACTTCTACTCCACTTTTACCATTAGCCAGAATCAATACCATGTCATTAGTACTCGTATCTCCGTCCACCGTCACCCGATTAAAGCTTTGATTCACCGCCTCTTTTAATACTTGATCTAAAACCAGAGCGTCTATGCCTAAATCGGTAACTATAAAAGACAACATAGTAGCCAAATTTGGCTTAATCATCCCTGACCCTTTAGCTATTCCTCCCAGGTGGACAGTTTTTCCTTCCCAGGAAAAAGAGAGAGCTCGCTCTTTGGGAAAAGTATCAGTAGTCATTATAGCTTTGGTTGCTTCCCTGCTCGATTTCTTCACTGGTAACAATTGAGATAATTCTTCTATCCCTTTTTCTATTTTAGTGAGAGGCAAAAATTCACCAATCACCCCCGTAGAAGCCACCGCTACGAGCCGATGATCTACCTTAAAATAACGAGCAGCAAGGTCAGCCACTTTCCTGGCATCTTCTATTCCTCGTTCCCCGGTGCACGCATTAGCTACTCCACTGTTTGCTACCACCAGTTGTAACTTTCTCTCTTTTAATAAATGCTCTCGGGTAACCAGAACTGGTGCTGCCGAAACTCGATTTTGAGTGAAAACTCCTGCTGCCGCAGCCGGTGTATCAGAGAGAATAGCTGCCAGATCATTTTTCCCTTTCTTTATTCCGCAGTGTACTCCATAGGAAGAAAACCCTGAAACATTATCCAATCCACCTTCTAAAATTTTCCAGCTCTCCATCTCTACCTCCTCAAGGGTATAATACATCCTCCGGCAAACCTTCTTTTTCCTCTTTCCCAAACATCAGATTTAAATTCTGCACTGCCTGCCCGGCTGCTCCTTTAATCAAGTTATCCAGAGCAGAAATTACTATCAGCTGATTCTCTCCCACCTTTTTGAGTCCCAGATCAACAAAGTTAGAGCCTACTACCCAGCGCAGCTCAGGAAAACGATGGAGAGGGAAAATCCGCACCCAGGGTTTCCTTCCCCAATAATCCTTCCATATAGATAAAAGCTCCTCCTCCTCTATATCTTTTTCCAGGGTAAGATAAACAGTAGTTAAAATCCCTCTCTTCAGGGGCAAAAGATGGGGAGTAAAAATAAGGTTGACCTCCCTCCCGGTAGCTAACTCCAGCTGTTCTTTCATCTCCGGCTGATGACGATGCTCTCCCACTTTATAGGCTTTGAAATTTTCATCTACCTCACAAAACTGGTTGTCTTCAGTAGGCTTTCTACCTGCTCCGGTTACTCCTGATTTGCTATCCACTATTATAGAAGGTGAAATTACTCCCTCTTTTAAAAAGGGATACAGAGGAATAATCACCGAAGTAGGATAACAACCGGGATTAGCCACCAGTTGCGCCTCTTTTAAGCGCTCTCTACAAATTTCCGGAATACCATATACTGCTTCCTGTAAAAGGTGAGGAACACGATGTTCTAACTGATAATATTTTTGGAAAACCTCTACGTTTTTAAAGCGAAAATCAGCCCCCAGGTCAATAACCCGTATCCCTTTTTGCAAAAGAGGAGGAACATAATCCATAGCTACTCCTGAGGGAAGAGCCAGAAAAATTGCCTCTATTCCTTCTAAACTATCCACTTCCTGCTTTTGTAAAGTCAAATTGCTTCTTCCTTGCCAGGCCAGACAATAATCCTCCAATTTTATACCCGGAAAACTTTCACTTCCTACCCAGCAAACTTCTACACCGGGGTGGTAAGCCAAAATGCGTAAAAGCTCAAGACCAGTGTATCCAGTAGCTCCCATTACTCCTACACGTACCATCATTATTCCTCCTTCTTACCAATAAAAAAACCTCGTCTTTAGACGAGGTTTTCAAAGACGGACAGGGGTGCAACACTTGGTGCACGGTGCCACCCTGCTATACTCTTTGTTTTAACGGCTCAACCGGAGCTCCTACTTAGAGAAAAACTCTTTTCTTCGGAGTCAGCTCCAGGGCTCTATCTTCCTTAACGCCACGGTGGAAGCTCGCACCCTACCTTCCTCGCTGAACCATAACGCTAATCTCTTCCCTATCATCGCTTTGATAGATATTTAAACATTTTCTGGTAATTAAATCAAGTGGAATTTTTCCAGAACTGACTTTAATTTTTCCTCTTTTTCTTGTTCTAAGGAAGACAGGGGAGGTCGAACCCCTCCCACTCTCCACCCTGCCAGGTTTAGAGCAGCTTTTACTGGAATAGGATTAGTGGAGATAAAGAGAGCTTTAAAGAGTGGATAAAGCTCAAGATGGACTTTCAGAGCTTCTTTAGTTTTTCCTTCATCGAATAGCTGAATCATCTTTTTTATCTCTTTGCCCACCAGATGAGAAGCCACGCTTACCACTCCCACTCCCCCCAAAGCTAAAAGGGGAAGAGTCATGATATCATCTCCACTGTAAAGATAAAAATCAGGAGGAACCAGAGCTTTAATTCGAGAAATCTGATCGGTGCTTCCTCCTGCTTCTTTTAGGGCTACAATGTTCGGAATTTCTGATAGGCGAGCTATGGTTTCTGGTTCAATATTCACTCCGGTGCGAGAAGGGATGTTATAAAGCATAACTGGAATATTTACTGCCTCAGCGATGGCACGAAAATGCTGGTAAAGCCCTTCTTGAGGGGGCTTGTTATAATAAGGAGCCACTGCCAGAATACCATGTACTCCCAGACTTTCCGCTTCTTTAGAAAGAAGTACGGATTCCTTAGTATTGTAATTGCACGTTCCTGCTATAACTTTTGCCTGATCTCCCACTTCCTCGAGAGCCACTTCAAAGAGACAGAGTTTCTCTTCCCGGGATAAAGTCGGAGATTCCCCGGTAGTCCCGGAAACCACCACTCCATCCGAACCATTTTCCACCAAAGCCCGCAATAATTTCCGAAATTCAAAATGATTTACCGTTAAATCCTGGTCAAAGGGAGTAACCGCTGCAGTTAAAAGACTGCCAAAATATCCCATTGCTTTTTGCTCCCCCCTAACACGCCTTTTCCAGTCGAAATTTGTGGTGTAAAACTTGAATGGCCCTCTCCATATCCTGGGATTTAACCAGACAAGAAATGGTAATATGAGAATCTCCAGTCTGGAGAATCTCTATATTGGCATCTTTAAGGGCTTCTACTAATTGAGCTACTACTCCCGGACGATCGGCCATATCAGAACCTACCAGAGAAACTTTAGCACAAGGGAGAGTCAGGTTTACCTCAAACCCTTCCCGACGCAAAATTTCCTCTACCTTACTCCCTACCGTCTCATCTACTACAAACGCCGTGCCTTCGGGAAAAAGGCTAACCAGGTCAATGCTGATGCCCTCCTGGGCCAGAGATTGAAAAATTTTTAGCTCTCCGTTTTCCGAATCTCCCAAATTCACTCGCACTTGAGCTAAACCCCGGCGGTAAGCGATGCTATAAACCGGCTCTTCCTGAGAAAGGATTCTCAATCCTTCTTTAGTGAGAGTGGAAATATCACAGATTAAAGTTCCTTTGCCTTCATCGCTTAAGCTCCTGACTCGGAGAGGTATCCGGTACTCCCGGGCCAGATTCATAGCTTTGGGATGAATAACTTTTGCTCCCTGCTGAATCATCTCTGCAGCTTCAGTGTAGGTTAGCCCCTGAAGAATTTGAGCCTCAGGAACGATGCGGGGATCAGCGGTAAAAACTCCGTTCACATCAGTAAAAATATCTACATAATCAGCTTGTAAATAAATCCCCAGAACTACCGCTGTAGTGTCGCTTCCCCCCCTTCCTAAAGTGGTGACTTCCCCTTCTTCCGTTGCCCCTTGAAAACCAGCCACCACTACTACATATCCTTTATCCAGATATTTTTTGATTCTATCCGGCTCTACCCTCAGTATAGAAGCATCGCCAAAATGATTATCGGTAATGATACCTGCTTGAGCTCCAGAGAAGGCTACACTTTTCATTCCCATCCGGCGCAAGGTTTGAGACATCACTACTGCTGAGATGATCTCTCCGCAAGAGAGAAGAAGGTCTAGATCCCGGGGGTCAAGATTAGAAAATTCCTCTCGAGCCAGAGAAATCAAAGTATCGGTAGCATAAGGTGCTCCTTTCCTTCCCATAGCCGATACCACCACCACCGGGGAAAATCCTTCTTTTTGAGTTTCCTGCACTTTCAAAGCTGCTTTTTCTCTAAGTTCCCGGGTATTAACTGAAGTTCCCCCAAATTTTTGTACCACTATTTTCACGGTCATTCACCTATCCCAAGTTTCTTTTATCCTCATCATAGCTTTTTCTAAAACAGGAGAGGGAGTAGTAATAGAAATTCGAACAAATCCTTCTCCATACCTACCAAAACCAGTCCCGGGAGTAACCACTACTTGAGATTTATCCAGAAGATAGTTGGTAAATTCCAGGGAGGTAAACCCTGGAGGAACTGGAACCCACAAATAAAAACTGGCCTGAGGTGGGGTGATGTCAAAACCCAATGAGGAAAAAGTTTCCACCACCAGGTTACGGCGCTCGGTGTAGACGGGAATAATATTTTTTAATACCTCATCCACCCTATTTAGAGCTTCCACCCCTGCCCATTGAATGGCATTAAAAATCCCTGAATCGATATTAGTTTTCACTCTCCCCAGAGCCTCTATCACTTTTTCATTGCCTACTGCAAAACCTATTCTCCAGCCCGTCATATTAAAGGTCTTAGAAAGAGAATGAAATTCCACCGCTACTTCCCGAGCTCCTTCTACCTCCAGAATGGAAGGAGCTCGATAGCCATCGTAGCTTATCTCCGAATAAGCTAAATCGTGGGCTATTACAAAATCATAACGTCGGGCTAACTCTACTATCTCCTCAAAAAAAGAAAGAGGAGCAATGCTTGCTGTAGGATTATTAGGATAATTCAAAAAAACTATTTTAACCTTTTCCCATATACTATCGGGAAAACTATATAAATCGGGAAGAAAATCATTTTCAGCCAGAAGAGGAAGCTCAATGGGTATCCCTCCGGCAAGCATTGTACCAATCTTATATACCGGATAACCCGGGTCACTGGCCAAAACTAAATCTCCAGGGTTTACCAGACACCAGGGAAGATGAGCAATCCCTTCTTTAGAACCAATGAGAGAGACTACTTCTTGCTCGGGATCCAGTTCAACACCAAATCTTTTTTTATACCATAAAACCACCGCTTCTCGAAAAGCATCTAATCCCTGATAAGAAGGGTAACGATGATTTTCAGGACGCCACGCCTCTTCACATAACCGCTCTACAATGAAAGAGGGAGTGGGAATATCAGGGTCTCCAATCCCCAAATCAATAATTTCTTTACCTTCCGCTCGAGCTTGATTTACTTTTTTCTCAATTTCAGCAAAAAGGTAGGGAGGAAGGTTCTTTATACGCTGAGCAACTTCCATTCTTTCTCTACCTCCTCATTAATTTCTCCCGAGAACACTTCTTCTGCCGGTCCTTCAATGTAGACCTCCTCCTGCCACTCCACATCTAATGTTCCGCCGGGCAAGTGTATAGCAGCTTTTCTGTCTAATTTCCCCTCTCTTACCGAAGCTACTAATACCGCCGCCGCGCCAGTTCCGCAAGCCAGAGTGGCCCCTGCTCCTCTTTCCCAGACTTTAACCACCGCCTCTTTCTTGTTTCTTACCTCTACAAACTCTACATTGGTTTTTTCAGGAAACAGAGGATGGTTTTCGATTTCTCTCCCGTATTTTTCCCAATCGCGAGGAATTTCAAAAATCACCACATGAGGGTTACCCAGAGATAGAGCAGAGATAAGGAAAGTTCTACCTTCTACCTCTAAAGGGTAATTCTTTACCTCTTTTCCCTCTAAATCCACAGGTATTTCCCGGGGTTGGAAGCGGGGTTTTCCCATATTCACTCTTACCCTCCTTACCTTCCCCTCTTCTTCTTCTGTAATCCGGGGGATGATGATGCCCGCCTTAGTTTCCACTGTGAACTCCTTTTTGTTTACTATCCCCCGCTCAAAGGCAAACTTAGCCAGACAGCGAATTCCATTACCACACATCTCTGCTTCACTACCATCAGAGTTAAAAATACGCATCCGGAGGTCAGCCACTGAGGAAGATAGAACTAAAATCACTCCGTCTCCTCCCACCCCTTTATGACGATCACAAATTTTTAGAGAAAAAGAAGGCCAGGAAGAGACCCCTCCGGTCTCCTCTTCAGAGAAAATAATAAAATCATTACCTAAACCATGCATTTTTACAAACTGCATTTTCCTCTCCTCAATTTGAAGTAAATTTTATCACATCTATCAAGAGGTAAGACCTATAACTTCTTCCAATCCGTAATAAAATCGGGGTTCCTCATAAACTTTCTTAATGGACATCATCACTCCAGGCATAAAAGATGACCGACTAAGAGAATCATGTCTTATGGTGAGAATCTCTCCCTCTCCTCCCCAGATAACTTCCTGATGGGCTACAAGCCCAGGCAATCTCACACTGTGGATATTCACAGAGCCCAGAAGTGCTCCTCGTGCCCCGGATAATATCTCTTCGCTTTTATCAGAAAAAGGAGTATTTTTAACTTCCTCTATCCCCTGAGCAGTCTTTATCGCTGTTCCTGAAGGAGCATCTTTTTTCTGAGGGTGATGATATTCAATTATTTCTGCTCGCTCCAAATATCGAGCAGCGATGCGAGAAAAATGCATCATCAATACCGCACCCAGAGCAAAATTAGGAGCAATTACACAACCTATCCCTTCTCTCTCACAACTCTGGCGCAGAGTTTCTATTTCTTCACTACTTAAACCCGTCGTTCCAATCACCAGAGGAATTTTATAATCCAGAAATAGAGGAAGGTTTTCCCGCAGAGCTGAAGCGTGGGTAAAATCACAAATAACATCTGGCTTTACTCTATTTATCGCTTCAGCTAAATTTTCCTCTATTATAATTCCCTGAGGTCCCACGCCCGATACCTCTCCTGTATCTCTGCCCACTTCTTGTTTATCAGCAGCTCCTCGTAAAACTATATTTTCTTCTTTATGGATAGCTCTTACTATTTCTTTCCCCATTTTGCCCGCTGCTCCTACTAAAAATACTCCAATCTTTTTCATTATCTCTCACCTTCTTTATCACTCCAGAGGAGTAATGTCTCTTCTCACTAAATCATACCAGTTTTCTGGCCGCACCACCAATTCCGGCTCACCCTCCCGGATAAAAACCACCCCGGGGCGAGGAATAAGATTATAATTGGAAGCCATAGAATAATTATAAGCTCCAGTGGCTTCCACTACTAAAACATCCCCGGGAGAAGGAGAAGGAAGTTCAATTTCTTCTATTAAAACATCTCCCGATTCACAACATTTTCCCACCACAGAAACTTTCTCTCTTTCTCCTGCTACTCGATTACCAATGTGAGCTTGATATTTAGCACCGTATAAAACAGGACGAGGGTTATCGGTCATTCCTCCGTCTACAGCCACATATTTTTTAATTCCCGGAATCTCTTTCACGCTCCCCACGCGGTAAATGGTGCTACCGGCAGTATTAACGACCGATCGACCCGGCTCTATATAAAGACGAGGTAAAGGATAAGAAAGCTCCCCGCACATTTCCTTTACTTTTTCACTTATTTCCTTTACATAAAAATGAGAAGAGGGAAAACGGCTTTTTTCCTCATCTGTATAAGGAACTCCTAATCCTCCTCCCAGGTCTAATTCTCGAAACACAAAACCGTGCTTTTTCCTAAAATCAACCATAAATTGGAGCATAACTTCTGCCGCCTTCAAAAAAGGCTCTATATGGTCAATTTGTGAGCCAATATGACAGTGTAGACCCCACACTTCTAAATCTTCCGACTGAATTGCTTTTAATATAGCATTTTCTGCCTCTCCTAAGAGAAAACCGAACTTACTATCGATTTTACCGGTGGTGATATACTGATGAGTGTGGGGGTCGACTCCGGGGGTAAGACGAAAAAAAAGAGGGACTTTGTAAGAAGCATACGATGAAGCTTCCTCCAGGAGAAGATTTAGCTCTACTTCGTTATCCACCACCCACCGCCCTACTCCCTCCCGGAGAACCAGGCGGCGTTCCTCATTAGTTTTATTATTACCATGAAAGATAATTTTCTCTACCGGGAAATTAGCGGTAGAGGCCAGATAATACTCTCCTCCTGACACTACATCCAACCACCAATCTTCCTCTTTTATTATGGAGCACAAAGCCGAACACAAAAAAGCTTTACCTGCATAAGCCAGGGAAAAATGGGGATAGTTTTCCCTGAAACTTTTCTCATATTCCTGCATATTAGAACGGAGTAGAGCCTCATCATAAACATAAAGAGGAGTCCCCATAGTTTGAGCTAAACTTACTACATCACATCCGGCAATTTCTAAGTGATTATCCTTGTTGATACTTTTATTCCCCAGCATTTGCTTCCTCCCGCTTTTTAGTTTCCACAGTTGGAGTGGTTTTGAAGATAGGATATTCATTCTCCATACCCACTACAAGAAAATGGTTTTCTAAACCTCCAATTTCCGTCAATTATAAAACAGATTAAAATTATGGTCATCCACATAAATATTTATAAAAAAAGAGCACTGCCCCGGGGGGGTGAATTAAGCCTCTGGAGTGGTTCCCAGCCTAGTAGAAACCCGATGCATCAGATCTCGGAGTTGCCAGTAACTTTTAACATATTGCTCATAATAAAAATGATAAATCTCCCTGTTCTGTTGACAAGGATATATTTGACCTGATATTTGCACCATTTTGAGGGTAGCTTCGGGAATACTTCCATAAAAACCCACTCCCACAGCGGCATAAATTGCCGTTCCTAAGGTACTGGCTTCTTCCACAGTGGTCAGGTAAATAGGAATATCAGCCACATCAGCATGAATTTGTAACCACAGCTTACTCCTCGCTCCCCCTCCACTTACATATATCTCCTCCGCCTGAAAACCATCCCGGGCTAAAGTTTCCAGAATATGAAATGTTCCGTAAGCTGTGCCTTCGTATATAGCCCGCAAAATATGAGCTCGGGTATGACTCAGAGAAAGCCCCCAAATGGCACCTCGAGCCAGAGGATCCTGATAAGGACTACGGTTACCCTGGAAATTATCTAACACTAAAAGACCATCAGAACCGGGAGAGATTTGAGCCGCCATCCTATCCATAGCATCAAAAATGTTCTCCAATTCTTCTCTTTCTCTGAACTCCTCCTGCAGAAAATTATCCCTAAACCATTTGATGATAGAGCCGGTTGAGCTCTGTCCTCCCTCTAAAATCCACATATCAGGTAGTACTGCTCCCTGGTAAGGTCCCCAGATACCGGTACTGAAAATAGGACTATCAGACAGAGCCAGATGACAGGTAGAAGAACCAATTACCATGGCTAATCTATGAGGATGAACTACATCTAATCCTACCATAGCGGCATAAGCATCTATCCCTCCTTGAATAACAGGGATACCCGGGATAAGTCCTAAATCAGAAGCTGCTCTTTTGGTTAGCTCCCCTACTCTTTCCCCTACCGGGATTAAATCCCGGGGCCACTTATCCAGCAATTCTTCAAAGTTAAGTTCTCGCAATAAAGAAACTGGCCACCCTCCTTCAGGGGGACAATAATTCCATTTACAAATAGCATTATTCAAGGAAGTTACCCAGCGATCAGTAAGTTTAAAAACTATCCAATTCTGGCATTCTACCAAATAGTCAGAGTTAGCAAAAACATCAGGTAAATTCTCCTTAAGCCACAAAGCCTTTGGAATCATCCACTCCGGCGATTCACTCCCTCCTGCATAGCGAAGAACAGGGTTATGAGTAGCATTAATTCTCTCTGCTTGCTCAAAAGCCCGGACATCCATCCACATAATGGCCCGGTGTTTAGGATTACCAAATTGGTCTACAGGAAGCACGGTGCAAGAACTAGCACTCACGCTCAAGGCGGCAATCTCTTCCGGTTGCACTTCTCCCTGTATAACGCAGCGACGAACAGTATCTTGAATCGCTTTCCACCAATCAGCAGGATCTTGTTCTGCCCATCCCGGACGAGGATGATGTTCAGGATAAGAATAGAAAGAAAGAGCTACCACATTACCACGAGCATCAAAGATACCACTTCGCAATCCTTGAGTTCCCACATCAATACCTAAAAAATAAGGTGGTTTGGTATTCGGCATAATTTTCAGACCTCCACAACAGCAAATTACTTTATCATGTTAAAATAATAACATGGTTTTCCCCAAATTTTTAGCTGATTGCATGTTAGGTAAGTTAGCTCGATGGCTGAGAATTTTAGGATACGATACCAAGTACTCCCGATATCTGGACGACCCCAAAATAGTAGCATTAGCCCGTTTTGAACATCGAATTCTTCTCACCAGAGACAAAGCTTTAGCAGAAGGTGCTTCTGATGTTGCTTACCTCATCTCTTCTTCCCGGGTAGAAGAACAAGTTCAAGAAGTCATAAAAGCTTTTCATCTTCCTTATCCTACTCCCTTTCCCCGTTGCCCCCACTGCAATGAACTACTCTTTGACATCTACCAGGAAGAAGCTAAGAGAGAAGTCCCTCTTTTCGTTTCTTTAACCTTTTCTCAATTCAAAAAATGTCCTCAATGTCATCGAATATATTGGCCAGGAACTCACTGGCAGAGAATAATCCAAACTCTCTCGAGCTCCTGACCTCCCAAAACTATTTATCCTGTAATACTTCCACTCCGGGTAAAACTCGCCCTTCTAAAAACTCTAAAGAAGCACCGCCACCGGTAGAAATATGAGTAATTTTATCTTCTACCCCTGCCTTCTTAATAGCAGCTATAGTATCTCCACCGCCTACTACACTCGTAGCACCGCTTTGGGCAATCTTTTTGGCTATGGCCACTGTCCCTCGAGAAAAAGGCTCTATCTCAAAAACCCCGAGAGGTCCATTCCAGAAAATAGTTCGAGCTTCCTGAATGTAACGACCAAATTTCTCCACCGTTTCTGGACCAATGTCAAACCCTGCCATATCAGGAGGGATCTGGTTCCACTTTACCACCTTATACTCTACCCCTTCTTTAGCTTCCGGAGCCACTACAAAATCTTCTGGAAGCTCCAGACGCACTCCTCTTTCTCGAGCTATCCGTATAACATCAGAGGCTTCTCCTATCATAGATTCTTCCACAATAGAATTACCCACTTCATAGCCTAAAGCTTTAACAAAAGTATAAGCCATCCCTCCTCCCAAAAGAAGAACGTCAACTTTTTCCAGAAGCCTTCTAATCACTCCAATTTTACTTGACACTTTGGCTCCTCCTAGGATAGCCAAGAACGGTCGCACCGGATTATTGAGTTTTTCCCCCAGAACTTCCAGCTCTTTCTCCATCAAAAACCCGGCATAGGCAGGCAAAAACTTAGCCACTCCGGCAGTGGAAGCATGGGCTCGGTGAGCAGTTCCAAAAGCATCATTAACGTAAATATCAGCCAAGCGAGAAAGAGCTCGAGCAAACTCTTCATCGTTGGCTTCTTCTGCGGGATAGAAGCGGATATTTTCGAGAAGAAGTATTTCCCCTTCTTTTAGCTTAGAAACCGCCTCTTCCACTTTTTCTCCTATACAATCATCTACTTTATAAACTTTTTCCCCTAAGAGTTCTTCCAGCCGCCGGGCCACAGGATCCATTTTAAGTTCTTCAGTGAATTTGCCTTTAGGGCGGCCCAGATGAGAAACCAAAATAACTTTAGCTCCTCTTTCTTTAAGATACTTTATAGTAGGCAAACTTTCTACAATCCTCGTATCATCGGTAATCTGCCGGTTTTCATCCAGAGGAACATTAAAATCCACTCTCACCAGTACTCTTTTTCCTTTAAGCTCTTCTTGAGGAATATCTCGAATGGTTTTCTTATTCATCTTCCTACACCTCCCTTATTTTTTTTCCATAAAATATTGCAAGACGCTATTGTGATTTATCACCCCTACAATTTTCCCTCCCTGCATCACGGGCACAAGTTCCAAATCAGTATCAAGCAGTAAATCTATAGCCTCTTCCAACCCTTCGTCTGCTTCCAGATAATCAAAATCAGCACTCATAAATTCGGAAACTTCCCGAGAGGAAAAATCCTTGATTTTTTCTCTAATGGCGACTACAAAGTTACCAGTAATAGCTACTTCTTTTTGAGCTAATTCTATAACCTGCCGGAAAAAAACGGAAGAAGAAAAGTAGCCCACGGCTCTTTGTTCCAAGTCTACAACAGGTGCTCCATTAACTTTTCTCCGGGCCAAAAATCTTATGACATCAGCAATCAGATCAAAGTCGTTTACCATAATAACCTCAGGTAACATAATTTCTTCTACCAACACTTAACCATTCCTCCCTATCGATTTATTACTCTCTATAGTTATCACCAATAGACCTGACGTTCATAGTGATTGGAAGCTATTTTACACCATAAGCAACCCATAGCAAACCCCCCCAGATGAGCAAACCACGCTGTTCCCCCCAAAGTGGGAGAAAGAAGAGAAGTTAAACTATAAATTAATTGGAAAAAAACCCAGATGCCCAGAAGCAGAGCCGCCGGAACTCGAACCACAGTAAAGAAAAACCCCCATAGCACCAAAACCAGCCCCCGAGCAAAGGGAAAAAGTATTAAATATCCACCCATCACTCCACTTATAGCACCACTTGCTCCCACTGTAGGAATAGTAGAGAAAGGGAAAATCAGAGCATGAGAGAGGCCTGCCACGAGACCACAGCCCAAATAGAATAGTAAAAAATGAAAATGGCCTAAAAAATCTTCCACATTGTTGCCAAAAATCCAGAGATAGAGCATGTTAGACAGAAGATGGAAGAGATTACCATGAAGAAACATAGAAGTAAAAATAGTGAGAAAAGGGTGGATAAAAGGACTTAAAGGACGAACTTTACCCCATAAAACTGCCGGAACCAATCCCGCCTGGAAAAAGAAAGTTTCCAGCTGAGGACCTAAGAGTAATTCGTAAATAAAACATACCACATTAGCTACAATGATAGATACAGTTACTATAGGAAGCTTCTGGGTTGGTAACTCATCTCTAATTGGTATCATAATTTACAATAACACAACTACCCTCCTCAATCAAGAATTTCTTGAAATATTTGATTAGCCACCAGCATTCCTTTTTGAGAAAGATAAAACCTTTCTTCCTCTTTAATTATAAAGCCTTCTTTAGACAAAAATTCCAAACATTTTAACTTGCTTTCTACTTCCTCTCTTTTGTATTGCGCTAAAAGATAAGAAGTTTTTACTCCCTCTTCAGTCCTTAACCGGAGCATAATATCTTCTGTTAATTTTTGGTGAGGGGCAAGTTCTTCTTGAAAAGTAAGAGGAGTTCTTCCCTCCCTCAAGCGCGTAAAGTAGTTCTTTAAGCTACTGGTATTTTTTTGTCTTCTCCCTCCCAGGTAAGACCACGCCGAAGTCCCTACCCCTAAGTATTCTCCATCACTCCAGTAATTGAGATTATGGCGGCACTCCGCTCCGGGTTGAGCAAAATTAGAAATCTCATAATGTCTATATCCTTCGCTGTCTAATCTTTCCATTGCCCATTCAAAATAGAGAGCTTCTTCATCAGAAGAAGGAAAAATCCCGGGGTGGCGCTTAGCAAATTGATAAAGAGGAACCCGGGGAGAAAAGGTAAGATCATAGATGGAAAAATGAGGAGGATGATAGACAAGAGCACTCTCTACTTCCCTTTGCCACTCCAGAAAACTCTGGAAAGGTAAGCTATAGAGAAGGTCTAAACTCCAGGAGGAGCAATTAATTTTTCCCATACAGGACAAAACATTCTCAATTTGTTCCAGGGAGGAAGAACGACCTAAAAAGCATAAAAAATGAGGGTTAAAAGATTGAACTCCTACACTGAATCGGTTGATTCCGGCTTCTCGAAAAGCTCTTATTTTGTCTCCATTTACCGTTTCCGGGTTCACCTCCATAGTTATTTCTATAGAAGACGAGAAAGCAAAGAAATGCCGGAGATAATTAAGTATTTCTTCCACATCTTCAGAAAATAACAAAGAAGGAGTTCCTCCTCCCAGATAAACAGTAGACAACTCACTTCCCCGGAGGCCTTCCTCTTCTACCTTCAAAGCTATTTCTTGAAAAACTGCTTTTTTGTATTTAAGATGAGTATGTCGGTCCCTTCGAGGATAAGAAACAAAGTCGCAGTAACGACATCTTTTAACACAAAAAGGAAAATGAAAATAAAGAGATAGCTTTTTCATTTCTCGCTTTTCATCACTGCCAGAAAAGCTTCTTGAGGAATTTTAACTTTGCCCACCGCTTTCATTCTCTTTTTGCCCTCTTTTTGCTTTTCCAGGAGTTTCCTCTTTCTGGTTATGTCTCCACCGTAACACTTTTGTAACACATCTTTGCGCAAGGCTGGTATATCTTCTCGAGCAATTATCTTTCCCCCCACAGCTGCTTGCAAAGAAATGGTAAAAAGTTGCCGGGGAATAAGTTCCTTCAATCTGGAAATCAACTCTCTACCCCGGTAATAAGCATTCTCTTCTGGAGAAATAAAAGAAAGGCCATCCACTTTTTCTCGATTAACTAGAATATCCACTCTTACTAGGTTTGCCGGGCGATACCCTGCAAACTCATAGTCCAAACTGGCATAGCCTCTGCTCACCGCTTTTAGACGGTCATAGAAATCGAGTAAAATTTCCGCGAGAGGCAGGTCATATTTCAAAAGAACAAACTTCTCACTTAAATAAATCATGTCTTTAAAAATCCCCCGCCGAGATTGACAGAGGTCCATTACTCCCCCTAAGTATTCTGCTGGAACGGTTATACTCATCTCTACATAAGGTTCTTCCGCTTCTTCTATTTCTGAAGGAGGAGGAAAATCCTTGGGAGACCTTACCTCTAGCACCTCTCCTTTTTTAGTCAAAACATGATATACTGCGTGGGGAGCAGTAGCTACCACTTCCACTCCGAACTCTCGCTCCATTCTTTCCTGGGTTATGTCCATATGCAGGAGACCCAAAAAGCCGCAACGGAAACCAAAACCCAGAGCTTCTGAAAAATCAGCTTCGAAGCTTAGAGCAGCATCGTTAAGCTGCAATCTTTCTAAAGCTTCTTTTAATTTGGAATGATCTTCATAGCTCACTGGATAAAAACTACAAAAAACCAGAGGTTTTATTTTTCTGTATCCTGGAATGGGAGAAGGAGAGGGGTGCGAGGAAGAAGTAATGGTATCTCCCACCTGACTATCTTCCAACTGGTTAATATTAGCAACCACATAACCTACCTCTCCAGGACCCAGACTATCTACTTCTGTTCTTTCGGGAGTAAAAACTCCTACCTCTGAAACAGAAAAGCTTTTGCGAGTGGAAAACATCATGATTTCCATCCCTTTTTTAATTTTCCCTTCTTTTACCCGAATGAAAGGAATAACCCCCCGGTAGGAATCATAAATCGAATCAAAAATTAATGCTTGAAGAAAAGGAGAGTCTTCCCCTTGAGGGGGAGGAATGAATTGAACAATCTTTTCTATTAGTTCTTCCACTCCAGTTCCCAATTTGGCACTCACCAGAGTAAAGGGAAGATGGTCTTCTCCCAAAATAGCTTCCACTTCCCTCATGGCCCTTTCTGGATCAGCAGAAGAAAGATCGATTTTATTGATTACCGGGAGAATAACAAGACCTTGAGAAATAGCAAGACGGGCATGAGCTAAAGTCTGAGCCTCTACCCCTTGAGAGGCGTCTACCACCAATAAAACTCCCTCACAAGCTGCTAAGCTTCGCGAAACTTCATAGCTAAAATCGGCATGCCCGGGGGTATCAATTAAATTTAAGATGTATTTTTCCCCGTCCCGAGGGGAAAAATACTCCATCCTCACTGCTTTGGCCTTAATGGTAATGCCTCTTTCTCTTTCTAAATCCATACGGTCCAGAAATTGCTCTTTCATTTTTTCCTTGGGCACCACCCTGCAGATTTCCAGAATCCTATCAGCGAGAGTTGATTTGCCATGGTCAATGTGAGCAATGATACCAAAGTTTCTAATTTTACTTCTATCCATTAGCCAGCATTATTCCTCCAGTTGCGAAACAAATAAACAATAGTTTGTCCCTCCTCCAGTTGAAAAAGAATGGTAAGCAAAAAATAAAATCCACTAACTAAAACTATTATACCAATAAAGGAAAGCAAACCTTTACCTTCTCCTCCAGAATAAAGCCTTCCCTGGAGAAAGTGGCAGAAAAAAATAAAAGCTGTGGTCTGAGCTAAAATTTTCCCCATCCATTTTCCAGGCAAAAGAGTTTTAATTTCCAGCGACTCAGACACCCGACTCAGACATAAAATAAGCAAAAAAGAATTCAAAAAGGCAGCCAGAGAACTGGCTAAAGCCAGACCACTGAAATCCATCCATCTAACCAGGAGAAGATCCAAAACTACGTTAGAAAATACTGCAATCAAACTAACCTTAACCGGGGTTTTGGTATTTCCTCGAGAATAAAAGGCCCGGGTAAGGAGAAGATTTAAAGAAAAAAAGGGCAACCCCAGAGAATAAAAAATTAAGGCCTGAGCAGTCATAGAAGAGGCTATAAAATCAAATGCCCCTCTTTCATAAACCAATTTCACAAGGGGGGTAGAAAAAATTACCAGGAAAGCAGCTACGGGCAACATCAAAAATAAAATCCACCGCATCCCCTGAGCTAAAGTATTTTTCCATTCTTCTTCCTCTTCCCCAGCAAACTTTTGAGAAAGAGACGGTAAAATGGCAACGGAAAGTGCCACTCCAAAGACTCCCAGAGGTAGCTCCATTAATCTATCAGCAAAATAGAGAGCAGATACTGCTCCTTCCTGGCAGGTGGAAGCAATAACTCTATCTACTATGGTATTGATCTGGGATACTGCCAGAGAAAAGCTAACTGGAAGCATGAGACCAATAACTTGTCGGAATCCTTTGTTTTTCCAGAACTTCCAATCCCAGTGGAGACGGAAACCCGCTCGATAAAGAGGGGGAATCTGGAATAGAAATTGACCAATCCCTCCCAAAATTACCCCCCAGGCTAAGGCATAAGGGCCTAAAAAAGGCTTAAAGAAGTAAATAGAGAAAATAGCTCCCAGATTAAAGAAAATCGGTGCCACTGCTGACCAGCTGAAAATACGAAAAGTATTAAGAAAACCCATAAGCAAAGCAGACCAGGAAATCAAAAGAAGAAAAGGAAACATAATAATGGTAAAATCGGTAGTTAAAGATATCTTTTCTACCTCACCTCGAAATCCCACTGCTATGAGATGCACGAGCAGTGGGGAAAAAACCATTCCCAGAATACAAACCAATGAAACAATTAAAGTAAAGCCAGTAAAAGAAGCAGAAATAAATTCTTGAGAGGACTTTTTTTCCTCTCCATAGCGAGAAAAAACTGGAACTACTGAGGTGCTCAGTGCTCCTTCTGCAAAAAGTCGGCGTAAAAGGTTGGGAATGGTATAGGCAATTAGAAAGGCATCGGTAACCCAGGTAGCCCCAAAGGAAGAGGAAATTAAAATTTCCCTAAAAAAACCCGAGATCCGGGAAAGAAAGGTGCCAATTCCCACTACTAAGGTATTTTTTACTAAGGAGTTTTCTTCTCTCATCTCATATTTTATCCTGGCAAGGAAGAAGAGGCTATTTGCCAAAAAGGAGAACAGAGCGGAAAATGTTTTTCTTCGCTATATAATCAGCTTTTCTCTTTTTCTCTCTTCGACAAATATTCAATTTTAACTCTTCTCCTCTATAGTAGAAAATATAAAGAAAGGTGGACATCGCTCGCTTTTCTGAGCAAGGTATTATATCGAAAAGTCAATCCAATATAGCCTAACTCATTATTCAATTTTTGTCGAGAGGGGGAAACCCCCCTCATAATCCCAAAAAACTGTACTATGCGCACTCGGCAATTTGAAATATTAATTTTTCAGGAAGAATGACAGTTCATCAGCATAATTGCTAAAGATGGGTAAGAAATGTTTGATGACAGTTACGAAGTCAGCAAAAGTAAAAGGAAAATGATAAAATATAGACCAAAAACAACAGAAAGGAGAAAAAAATGAAAACTTATCGCCTGGGCGTGATACCCGGAGATGGGACAGGACCAGAAGTAGTAAGAGAAGGACTCAAGGTTTTAGAAGCTGTTTCTAAAAAGTCAGGCTTTTCTTACACTACTATTTTTTATCCCTTTGGAGGAGAACATTATCTTAAAACAGGAGAAACTTTACCCGATTCGGCTATTGAAGAATTCAAGCAATTAGACGCTCTTT